>NZ_CP061298.1:1500000-1670875 GCF_018687595.1 Polynucleobacter paludilacus
GAGGTTTGGAATAAACGCATCAACACAATCCCCAAAGAAATCTCTTTTAAGGGTCGATCAAAGTAAGGCTCGCAAACTGAACGTACTGCCCCCTCTAATTCCTCGACTCTGGTATTCGCCGGAACCCAACCAGACTCGATATGTAGCTCAGCCACTCTTCGGTAATCGCGATTAAAGAAAGCTAAGAAGTTTTGAGCCAAATAATTTTTATCGATTTCACTTAGCGTACCGACAATACCGAAGTCAAAAGAAATAAAGCGGCCAAATGTTTCAGGCTCCAGGCTGATGGAAATATTTCCAGGATGCATGTCTGCATGAAAGAAGCCGTACTCAAATACTTGAGTAAAAAAGATCTCAACGCCATCAGCAGCAAGTTTCTTAAAGTCCACTCCTGCTGCGCGTAACTCTGCAGTACGGCCAATGGAGATGCCATCCATTCTTTCCATGACGATGACATTAGTTCTGCATAGATCCCAATACATTTCAGGGATCATGAGTTTCTTGGAATCAATAAAGTAGCGACGAAGTTGACTCGCGTTAGCAGCTTCGCGCATCAAATCAAGCTCATCATGCAAATAAATATCAAACTCAGCCACAACTTCACGCGGCTTTAAGCGCCGACCATCTTCTGATGTTTTCTCGATGATTTTGGCCAGGTCTCTCATCAACGCCAAGTCACCCTCGATCACCGGCAGAATGCCTGGGCGAAGTACCTTGACGGCCACCGACCGGCCCTGCCACTCTGGATGCTTATCCGTTCCACGCAATACCCCGAAGTGCACCTGAGCCACTGAGGCACTGGCTATAGGGGTGGCATCAAAACTTTCAAAGACCGTTTCAATAGGCGCCCCCAATGCCGCTTCAATCAAATTCCGTGACTCAGCATTTGAAAATGGTGGCACCTGATCTTGCAGCTTAGCTAACTCATTAGCAATATCCTCAGGTAAGAGATCTCGACGCGTAGAGAGAACTTGACCAAACTTCACAAAAATTGGACCCAGCTCTTCTAGCGTTAAGCGAATCCGTTCGCCTCTTGGCAAGTTAGCGCTCGGAGAAATCCAACACAGAATAGACAAAAGACCGCGGCGTAATCCAGGCCTGAGATTGTCCCGCAATAATGGGAGCAAACCATAACGCCAAGCGGTGAAGAAAATAAAAAAGAGGCGGCTGATTCTGCGCATAATTATGTTGTTTTTTTCTCAAGTAGAGCAATGCGTTTTTCAATTCGATCTACCGAGTCACGCAGCTCATTTAATTCATGCTTACGAGCAATGAAATCGCGTTTATTCAGAAGTATTTTTCTTTCCTCACTGACATACTCCACCACATTTTGTAGAAAGTCTTTTGAAGCAGCTTGACCAGCCTTTGCAATGGACTTAGCTTGTCGTACTGCAAAATGCGCTGGGGCATCACCAATGAATTTCGCCAAGTCTTCTTCATACTCCCAGCGAACCTGAGAAACCAGTCGCCCAATCAATTGGGCCAGATCAGCATCGCCACTGAGTTTGACTGCTTTAAAAGCTTGATCACGCAAATTTCCAGGGCTCGCAAGCAAATCAGACAGCGCCTTGGCTGAGACCTCTAAAACTAAAGATGCTTTATCAACAGTACTTAGCGCTGAGAGATTTCCCTCTGGAGTGATCTCTACAACCATCATCCCCATCGGCAGGTTTAAGCAAATACTCTTACCTGCATGAAGATTCAGTTCTGCCCTTGCCCATGGCTCACTGGCCAATACATGATTTACCCCGCGACATAGCGCGCCGGCAGCAAGGTGATGGGTTGTGGAAGTCAGGCTATTCATGGGTGCAAAAAACCCGCACGAATGCGGGTTTCCTTAGGAAAGTACCTAAGCTTAAACCAACTGCTGAATACCCGCTAGTACCCAACCTCCAGGGCCATTTACCGGCTTACTCAGGTTCCAGATTTCTGAAAAGTTACTTGCCGGAGCAGAAACTTGCTCACGAATCATGCCCGTAAACTGAACGCTACAGTAATAATTGGTATCCGCCGTTTCAATTCCCAGCAAACTTGCCTGCATGCTGACCACTTCAGTCTGGTTGGAAGCATCAAATCTGCCTGCCAAATCTTGCTGAATAGTGGTGAACATCTCGGGAGTGGTGTATTCCTTTAGTGAAACTAAATCTCCCTGATCCCACGCTTTTTGAAGACGAACAAAGAATTGTTTGGCGTTCTCTAAAAAAGAATACTCATCAAAACCAGGGGGCATGGTTGATTGAAAAGTTTCAGCAACTGGAGCAACACTACTAAAGCCATTATTGACGGGCTGAAAAGCCGGCTCTTGTTTAGCAAGAGGGTCACTACTCCGCTGCGCACCTTGAGCACCTGAAAGAGATGGCAATAAACGTCGGATCACAAACATAATGGCAAAGCCAACTAGCAGCGCAATGAGCAAACCAGAAAACATGGACGCCATACCTTCACCCAAACCGAAGTGGGAAAAGAGATAAGCAATGCCCAAGCCTGCCGCTAAGCCGCCCAACATGCCACCCATTCCTCCAAAACGACTTGGGGCCGCTGGTTGCGCTGGGGCTGCTGCTGGAGTTGCAGGCTGTGCTTGCTGTGCAGGCCTTTGTGGTGGAGTAGCTTGTCTTTGGATTGGTGCACTAGGAGCGCGACCAAAACTTCTGCCGCCGCCCAGACGAACTGCATTAGCATCGCCCACTACTGCACATAACAAAGTACAGCTTAAGAGTACTGCTTTAAAAAAGCGCTTATTCATGCTACCCCTTCAATAATCATGTAATACATAGACTACCATCGCATTGAATTTTAATATTTCATGCCGATATGGAGAGCCACAATACCCCCTGTCATGCGATGGGTATCAACTTCATCAAAGCCTACTGCCAACATCATTTCTTTGAGTGTCTCCGCATCTGGATGCATCCGGATGGATTCAGCCAAGTAACGATAACTCTCAGCATCTTGCGCAATCTTTTCGCCTAACCAAGGCAGAACTTTAAAAGAGTAAGCGTCATAAATGGGTTTCAAGAACTCATCGGGCTTAGAAAACTCCAAGACCAGTACGCGGCTACCAGGCTTAATGACTCGCAACATCTCTGCTAGGGCTACTTCTTTATGCGTCATATTGCGCAGGCCAAATGCGACGGTCACGACGTCAAAATAATTTGCAGGAAAGGGAATCTTTTCAGCATCAAACTGAACACAGGGTAAAGCTAGGCCATCATCTAGCAAGCGATCCCGGCCGACGCCTAACATGGAGGCATTAATGTCGCTCAACCAAACTTGAGCATCTGCATTAGTACCGTACTGGGCTGCTTGCGCAAACGCTTTTGCTAAGTCGCCAGTACCACCAGCAATGTCTAAGACTTTTTGGCCAGGGCGGACTTGCGCACGGGCAATCGTAACTTTCTTCCACAGACGATGCAAACCAAAAGACATCAGGTCATTCATCACGTCATATTTACTGGCCACCGAATGAAATACTTCAGCCACCTTACCGGCCTTCTCTACTTCGTCAACACTCTGATAACCAAAATGGGTTTTACTCATACTGACTCTCTAGATAGTTAATGACTGCCACAGGAATGGGTATCTTTACCCGAGCTCATTACCGCATCTCGCTCAACTCCGTGAACCTCGAGCTTCTTCAAATATTCCACCCATAAGCTTTCTTGATTCTCAGCCAAATGAAGCAAATATTCCCAGGTAAATAAACCAGAATCATGTCCATCAGAAAAGGTAGGCTTGATCGCATAATGACCAACAGGTTCAATTTGTATGATCACCACTTCGCGCTTCCCGGTTTGCAAAGTTTCTTGACCAGGACCATGTCCCTGTACTTCAGCCGAGGGTGAATGCACTCTCAAAAACTCAAAAGGCAAACGAAAGCTTCTGCCATCCTCATAACTCAACTCCAAGACTTTGGATTGCTGATGAGAAACGATTTGATTGGGAATAATCAAACCAGCACCCTCTCAATACCGCCCTGGTTCGCTTTTGCCACATATTCTTGCATCCAGTCATCGCCCAAGATTTTCTGAGCCATCTCAACCACGATGTAATCAGCCGTAGTACCGCTATCAGCGTCAAAACGGGTCAGGCCTTGCAAGCAAGATGGGCAGCTCGTCAGCACCTTCACATCAACTGCTGGATCATCCTTGCGAAGTGCATTGGCACCTTTTTCCATTTCAATTTCTTTACGGAAGCGAACTTGAGTTGAGATGTCAGGTCGAGTAATTGCCAAGGTTCCAGACTCACCACAGCAGCGATCATTTTTAGGAATCGCTTTACCGTTTTCTTGCTGAATCAATTCATTCACAGTCTTCAGTGGATCTTGCAACTTCATCGGCGAATGGCAAGGATCGTGATACATATATTTGACACCCGTCACGCCAGAGAGCTTCACACCTTTCTCGAGCAAATACTCATGAATGTCAATAATTCGACAGCCGGGGAAGATTTGTTCAAACTGATAACCTGCCAATTGATCGTAGCAAGTACCGCAAGACACTACAACAGTTTTGATGTCTAAATAGTTGAGCGTATTGGCAACACGGTGAAAGAGTACTCGATTGTCGGTAATCATTTTGTCGGCTTTATCAAAGTCGCCATTACCGCGCTGAGGGTAACCACAGCAGAGATAGCCTGGAGGTAAAACGGTTTGCACCCCGACATTCCAAAGCATTGCCTGAGTGGCCAAGCCTACTTGAGAAAACAAGCGCTCCGAACCGCAGCCTGGGAAATAAAATACAGCCTCAGTATCAGCAGAAGTGGTTTTTGGATCTCGGATAATGGGTACATAGTTGGCATCTTCAATGTCAAGCAAAGCACGGGCGGTCTTCTTAGGTAAATTCCCAGGCATTTTCTTATTCACAAAGAAAATCACCTGCTCTTTAACGCTCAGCTTACCAACCGTTGCAGGTGGGTGAGCTGTTTGCTTGCGAGCCAGCCTACTAAATAAATCATTACCAAGTCGCTGAGCTTTATAGCCCCAACCAATCATCGTCTTCCGTACGAGATTAATGGTGTCAGGACTGGTTGCATTCAAGAACAGCATCGATGCTGCAGTACCTGGGTTAAAGCGTTGCTGCCCCATCTTGCGCAACAAATTGCGCATATTCATCGTGACATCGCCAAAGTCAATTTTGACTGGACAAGGCGTTAAGCACTTATGACACACTGTGCAATGGGCTGCCACATCATCAAACATCTCCCAATGCTTAATAGAGACACCGCGACGCGTTTGCTCTTCATACAGAAAAGCTTCAATTAATAAGGAGGTTGCCAAAATCTTGTCGCGCGGACTGTAGAGCAAATTAGCGCGAGGAACATGGGTTGAGCAGACCGGCTTACATTTGCCACATCGCAAGCAATCTTTGATGCTATCGGCAATTGCACCAATATCACTTTGCTGCATGATGATGGACTCATGGCCCATTAGTCCAAAGCTTGGGGTGTATGCCATACCAAGATCAGCATGTGGCATCAATTTGCCTTTATTGAATCGACCCTCTGGATCAACCCGATTTTTATAGGCGCGGAAATCTTTTAACTCGGCTTCAGTTAAATACTCTAATTTTGTAATGCCAATGCCGTGCTCACCAGAGATGACGCCATCGAGCGAGCGAGCCAATTTCATGATGCGATCGACTGCATGATGTGCATCTTGCAACATCTCGTAGTCATCTGAGTTCACTGGCAAATTGGTATGGACATTGCCATCACCTGCATGCATATGCAAGGCGACAAATACCCGCTTACGCAAAATCTGCTTATGGATTGCTTCTAGTTCATTCAAGATGGGTTCAAAAGCTAAACCACCAAACATGATCCTCAACTCAGCGCGAATCTCAGTTTTCCAAGATGCCCGCAAACTGTAGTCTTGCAGCTGTGGAAAGTAAGTGTCCATCTTAGTGAGCCACTCGGACCAGCGTGCACGCACTCCCGCAATCAGATCAAGAGCCTGCTGAACTCGATCACCTAAGATTTCTGCACTAGGAATTTCATCATCTTCAGTAGATTTTCCGAGTGGAAGAGCACTTTTTCTTAAGAAGTGCTCTAAACCATCTAAGACCTGCAACTTATTTTTTAAGGACAACTCAATATTGATACGCTCAATACCATCGGTGTACTCACCCATGCGCGGCAAGGGAATCACTACATCCTCATTAATCTTGAACGCATTGGTATGGCGTGCGATTGCTGCAGTACGAGCTCGGTCCAACCAGAACTTCTTCCGAGCCTCAGGACTCACAGCGACAAAACCCTCGCCGACTCGAAGATTAGCCATGCGCACGACTTCACTAGTGGCCGCCGCTACTGCCTCTTCATCGTCACCAGCAATATCGCCCAGTAAAACCATTTTAGGAAGACTATTACGCTTGGATTTGGTGGAATAACCAACAGCTTTCAAGTAGCGATCATCTAAATGCTCAAGACCTGCCAAGATCGGTCCACCCTGCTTACTCAAACCATCTAAGTAGGCTTTGATTTCGACAATGCTTGGGATCGCTTCACGTGCTTGACCAAAGAACTCTAAGCAAACGGTACGCATATATTTCGGCATGCGATGCAAGATCCAAGTTGCACTTGTGATCAAACCATCACAGCCTTCTTTTTGAACGCCAGGCAATCCTGATAAAAACTTATCAGTCACATCCTTGCCTAAACCTTCTTTACGGAAACGCTTACCCTCAGACTCAATGATTTCAGTTTTGAGAACACGTTTCCCAGGCTCACTCAAACCATCAGACCAGGTCAACTGAAAGCGCACTAGGGGAGCATCATGAATCTTGCCGAGGTTGTGATCTAAACGTTCTATGTCCAGCCAATTACCTTCTGGATCAACCATGCGCCAGCTGGCTAAATTATCTAAAGCAGTACCCCAGAGGACGGCTTTCTTACCGCCTGCATTCATCGCAATGTTCCCGCCGATGCAACTCGCATCAGCGGAAGTAGGATCTACCGCAAAAACTAAACCGGCGTGTTCTGCTGCATCCGCAACGCGGCGTGTCACTACGCCAGCGCCAGTAAATATCGTTGGAACTTCTTGTGAGACGCCCGGTAAATGTTTGCCCTTAACGCCATCAATCTGTTCAAGCTTTTCAGTGTTGATAACTGCAGACAAGGCATACAGCGGAATTGCGCCGCCGGTATAACCAGTACCACCGCCTCGAGGAATCATCGTGAGACCTAGCTCAATACATCCTTTGACAAGGCCTGGAATTTCAGATTCATAGTCAGGCTTCAACACTACCAGCGGAAACTCAACACGCCAATCGGTAGCATCTGTAACGTGAGCCGCACGAGAAACACCATCAAAGCAAATATTGTCGGAAGCGGTAAAGCGGCCCAGTACTTTGCGCGCCTGTTTACGAATCCGCTCGACCTCTTTAAAGCCATTTTCAAAATTCTCAACGGCACGATGTGCGGCATTTAACAGGAGTTGCACTTGTGGGGCAGACTCTCCGCTAGCGCGTTTTTTGACCTCGCCAAGGCGATGCCACAGCGCATCAGTCAGCATCTGGCGACGATTCGCGTTATCTAATAAGTCATCCTGCAGGAAGGGGTTGCGCTGCACCACCCAAATGTCCCCCAGAACCTCAAACAACATCCGTGCAGAACGGCCTGTTTTTCTAACGCCGCGGAGCTCATTCAGGGTCTGCCAAGACTCCTCACCCAGAATTCGGATGACGATTTCCCGGTCAGAAAAAGAAGTGTAGTTGTAAGGTATTTCCCGCAGACGGGGTGAGCCCTCGTCGGCTTCAAATAACTGATTTAATGCTAGTGGAGCATTCATGGTGTGATATTCGTTAAAGAAGCATTTTAATAGAGCATCCCCGATATTGGCAGGAAACCTAAAAAGATGTTGAGGAAGTCTATAAACCCCAGCAAAACTAAGGGCTTAGAACCCAACCGTGGTACGCTCATTGGATGGCAACCGACTACTTAAAGAAAATATTAGCTGCCCGGGTCTACGACGTAGCCAGGGAGACCGAACTGGAGCTGGCCCCCGAATTGAGCAAGCGTTTGGGGAATCAAGTTTTACTCAAAAGGGAAGATAACCAACCTGTTTTCTCATTCAAATTGCGGGGCGCCTATAACAAAATGGCGCATCTATCCCCAGGAGCATTAAAACGGGGGGTGATTGCAGCCTCCGCTGGAAATCATGCCCAAGGGGTAGCTTTGGCTGCAGCCAAAATGAAGACTAAGGCGGTCATTGTGATGCCTGTCACCACCCCCAGCCTCAAAATTGATGCGGTTAAAGCCCGCGGTGGCTCTTGGGTTGAAGTCATTCTGCACGGCGAGTCTTACAGCGATGCTTTCGCCTACTCTCAAATCTTGGAAAAAAAACGGGGATTAACTTTTGTTCACCCCTTTGATGATCCCGATGTCATTGCAGGTCAAGGCACGATTGCCATGGAGATTTTTCAGCAATATGAAAAACCCATTGATGCGATTTTTGTTGCTATCGGTGGTGGTGGCCTCATCGCAGGTATTGGCGAGTACGTCAAAGCCGTAAGCCCTAAAACCAAAGTCATCGGTGTGCAGTCAGTGGACTCAGATGCAATGAAGCGCTCACTTGAGGCGAATCGTCGCATCGAAATGAAAGACGTTGGACTTTTCTCAGATGGTACTGCCGTCAAACTGGTCGGCAAAGAAACCTTTCGCATCTGTAAGAAGGTGGTTGATGAAATCATTACTGTTGATACCGATGAAATCTGTGCCGCCATCAATGATGTCTTTACCGATACTCGTAGCATCTTAGAACCTGCTGGAGCCTTAGCGATTGCTGGCCTCAAGAAATATGTTGAACTGCACCATACCAAGAAGAAAACCTTGGTAGCGGTGGCCTGCGGAGCCAATATGAACTTTAGCCGTCTACGCTTTGTTGCTGAGCGGGCTGATGTTGGAGAATTTAAAGAGGCAGTCTTTGCCGTCACAATTCCCGAAGAGCGCGGGTCATTCAAACGGTTCTGTGAGCTACTAGGTAAACGGAATGTGACTGAGTTCAACTACCGCATCGCAGATCAAAAGCAAGCCCATATTTTTGTTGGCATAGGTACACAAAAGGCCGGGGATAGCGAGGCAATTGCTAAACATTTCCGCAAGGCGAAGTTTGCTACGATCGATTTAACCCATGATGAACTTGCTAAATCTCACTTGCGGCACATGGTCGGCGGTCACTCTGCGCTTGCTCAGGATGAGCAACTCTATCGCTTTGAGTTTCCTGAGCGTCCAGGTGCGCTGATGAAATTCTTAACAAGCATGGCTCCCAACTGGAACATTAGTCTGTTCCACTACCGTAACCATGGCGCTGACTATGGACGCATTTTGGTAGGCATTCAAGTTCCTAAAAATGAGCAGAAGCAATTCCAATCATTCGTGGCAAAGCTAGGCTATCCACATTGGAACGAAACTAACAATCCCGCTTATCGTCTCTTCCTCAAATAAGATGTCTTTCTCACTCACCGGAAAACTGGTTGTCGCAATTTCATCGCGCGCCCTCTTCGATTTTGAAGAAGAGAATCGCATCTTTGAGTCGACCGATGACAGCGCCTATATGAAGCTCCAGCTTGAGCGCCTATCTAAGGCTGCACAAACTGGAGTAGCCTTCCCACTAGTTAAGAAACTCCTTGCCTTCAACGAAGAGGGTGAGCAACGAGTTGAGGTAGTCATACTCTCGCGTAATGATCCAGTAAGTGGTCTACGAGTCTTCCGCTCTGCAGAGCATCATGGCTTGCATCTTGAGCGCGGTGTATTTACCAGAGGTAGACCTCCTTACCATTACCTGCGCTCTTTGAAGGCCAATCTTTTCTTGTCTGCCAATGAGGATGATGTCAGAGCAACTATTGATGCTGGCTTCCCAGCGGCACGGGTGTATCCGGAGTCCAGCAAAACAGCGGAATCTCATCCCAACGAAATTCGTATCGCCTTTGACGGTGATGCAGTGCTCTTTTCTGATGAAGCCGAGCAAGTCTTTCAGAATAAAGGCCTCGAAGCGTTTGTCGACCATGAAAGTAAGAAAGCAGATATCCCACTACCTCCTGGCCCCTTCAAACCCTTGCTTGAAGCATTGCATCGCCTTCAGCGCTCTACCAGCGAAAAAGGCATGCGGATTCGCACTGCATTAGTTACTGCACGCTCTGCACCCGCCCATGAACGTGCGATTCGCACGCTGATGGCTTGGGGTATTGATGTTGATGAAGCAATGTTTTTAGGCGGCTTAACGAAGAGTGAATTTCTCCGAGAGTTTGAGCCTGATTTCTTTTTTGACGACCAAACAGGTCACTGCCAATCAGCCGCTTCAGTTGCGCCCACAGGGCATGTTGTATCTGGCGTCTCTAATCGGCTGAAAGATTAATCAAATGAATTCATTACAACTCGGCAAGAGCACGCCCTATCCAAATCAATACGATCCAAGTTTACTTTTTCCAATTCAACGCTCGGTCAATCGCGCAAAACTCAGCATCCAAGAAAATGCTCCACTTCCTTTTATGGGGGTCGATATTTGGAATGCCTTTGAACTCAGTTGGCTCAATCCCAAAGGCAAACCTCAAATCGCTTTGGCTGAGTTCCAAATTCCTGCAGACTCACCCAATATGATTGAGTCGAAATCTTTCAAGCTCTACCTCAACAGTCTTAATAGCGCACACTTCGAAAGCGAAGATGCCGTACGTGAACGCTTAATCACAGACCTATCAGCAGTAGCTGGAAGTAAAGTCATCACTCGCATCAACCCAACTGAAGAGATTGCCAAACAAGGTATGCAAGAAATGGGTGGGGTCTTATTAGATCGGCTGGATATCGAGGTAGATCCTGGAGCGAGTGCCGATCCCAGCTTATTAAGCGTTAATGAATCCTTTAGCCCGGTTGAGCAATGTTTAGTCTCCCATTTACTCAAATCCAATTGCCCCGTTACAGGCCAGCCCGATTGGGCAAGCATCCAAATTCGGTATCAGGGTAGACCCATTTTGGAAGAAGGCTTGCTGCGCTACTTAATTGGCTTTAGGCAGCTCGGTGAGTTTCATGAGCATTGTGTAGAAACCATTTTTTGTGACATCAAGCAGCAATGTAAACCAGAAAAACTATCTGTCTATGCTCGCTATACACGAAGAGGTGGCTTAGACATCAACCCCTTCCGCACCGATCACAACGCTGTCTGGCCTGACAACACGCGCCACGCCAGACAGTAATCCAATTTAGAACGGAATATCGTCGTCCATTGCGCCCAAAGAGGCAGCATTGGAAGATGCTGCTGGTGCAGAAGACTCAACAGACTTTGAACGACTGTAGCTCTCGCCACCTTCGCTACCGCCTACTGGCTTACCACCCAACATTTGCATGGTTTCAGAAACAATCTCTGTAGAGTATTTCTCTTGACCACTCGCATCAGTCCACTTACGAGTGCGTAAGCGACCCTCTACGTACACTTGTGAACCTTTTTTCAAATACTGACCAGCGATTTCTGCAAGCTTGCCAAAGAATGCAACACGATGCCATTCTGTGGTCTCTTTCATTTCACCAGTTTGTTTGTCTTTGTAACGGTCTGAAGTCGCTACTGAGATATTCGTTACTGCGTCGCCACTAGGCATATAACGCGTTTCTGGGTCACGTCCTACATTACCCACGATGATGACTTTATTTACCGAAGCCATGTTGTCTCCCGAAGAAAAATACCGCTGTTAAAAAATGATGAAGCTTAGGTGCTATCTCTGCAGCTTATGCCTTATCAGCTGATCTGGCGGGCAATTCCTGCATTGACCAAGCAATTATAAGCCAGCAAATTAAGAGGCCAGCGCCCGCCGCAAAGACTGAGAAAGTGCCAAGGCTATCCATTAAATAGCCCCCTAGCACGGCTCCACTAAATAGGCCAATAGATTGGGTGGTGTTGTAAACCCCTAGGGCTGTTCCCTTGGATTCTTTAGCAAAACGAGAAACCAGAGAAGGTTGCAGTGCCTCTAATAAATTAAAACCTACAAAGTAAATCACAAGCGCAGTAGCAATGACTGAAATTGAAGTTGCACTCGTAAAAATACTTTCAGCAATGACCAGTAAAACAATAGCTACTATCAATACAGTCCGCAAGCGATGTTTCTTTTCTCCTAAAATCAAAATGGGTGCCATGATGACAAAAGAAAGTAGTACTACTGGTAAATAAATTTCCCAATGCGAGGTGAGTGGCAAGCCAGCCTGAACCAGAAGACGGGGCACCACCAAGAACATTGCGACTTGGGTGGCGTGCAGAACAAAAACCCCCGCATTTAAACGCATGAGCTCTGGACGAAAAAAAACCTCCCGTAAAGAGGCAGACTGCGCCTGGGGTTCAGGTTTCGAGTTCGGCAAGACAAAGTGGGTAACCAGCATCGCCATGACACCCAAGCCAGCCAAGACAATAAAAATTCCGCGCATCGTAATGAGGCGATAAAGGGGGGCTGCAATGACTAAAGAAAGGGCAAAGGACAAGGCAATACTCCCGCCAACTAGGGCCATAGCGCGGGTGCGGACTTGCTCACGAGTTAAATCCGCGACCCAGGCCGAGATTGCAGCTGAAATCGCCCCCGCCCCCATCACGCCCCGTCCAATTGCGATCCAGAGCAGATCATCCCTTGCAGAACAGATCAAAGCACCAGCAATAAAGAAAGATAAGCCCCAGAAAACCACAGGCTTACGACCAATGCGGTCGGAGAGGCGCCCCAAAGGAATGTAGAGACAAGCCTGCACAATATTGAAGATTCCTAGGGCTAGACCAACCCAAAGTGCCCGCTCGCCGCCCGGCAGCCCATGGGCATAGACGCTAAAAACTGGCAAAAGCAGGAATAGACCCAGCATTCGAAGGCCAAAGATGCCTGCCAAGGCCAGAGTGGAGCGAAGTTCAGAAGGATTCATAAGAAAAGGCTATATTAACAAGTTACCCAAAAAAATCATGAATAACGAAATTAAAATCCGCGGCGCACGCACGCACAACCTTAAAAATATCAATCTGGATATTCCCCGAGAAAAACTGGTGGTCCTGACCGGCCTATCTGGTTCTGGCAAAAGCTCCCTCGCCTTTGACACCCTATATGCCGAAGGTCAACGACGCTATGTTGAGTCTCTTTCGGCATATGCCCGTCAATTTTTACAGTTAATGGAAAAGCCTGACGTCGATGTGATTGAGGGTCTTTCTCCAGCAATTTCGATTGAACAAAAAGCGACTAGCCATAACCCCCGCTCTACAGTGGGTACCGTTACAGAAATTCATGATTACTTACGCTTGCTATTTGCTAGAGCAGGGACACCCCATTGCCCAGAACACGATTTGGCTTTAGAAGCACAGAGTGTTTCGCAAATGGTGGATACCGTCTTGTCGATGCCCGAAGATACGAAGTTAATGATCTTGGCTCCGGTAGTCAGTGAGCGTAAAGGCGAATTTGTTGACTTATTCCAAGATCTGCAAGCTCAAGGTTTTGTGCGCTTTAGAGTTCGCTCTGGTGGTGGCACGACTAATACTGCTAAAGCCGAAATCTTTGAAGTAGACCAACTACCTTCACTCAAGAAAAATGATAAGCACTCCATCGAGGTGGTAGTTGACCGCATCAAAGTGCGGCCTGACATCCAGCAACGTGTAGCGGAATCTTTTGAGACTGCCCTCCGCTTAGCAGAAGGCAAGGCCATGGTTGTCAATATGGATACTGGCAAAGAGATGATCTTCTCAAGCAAGTTTGCTTGCCCGATTTGTTCTTATTCTCTTCAAGAGCTTGAGCCGCGCCTCTTTTCGTTTAACAATCCGATGGGTGCCTGCCCTTCGTGTGATGGTCTGGGTCATATCTCCTTCTTTGATCCAAAGCGAATTGTTGCCCACCCAGAATCATCTTTAGCCTCTGGTGCAATCAAAGGCTGGGACCGGCGTAATCAGTTCTATTTCAAACTATTACAGACACTTGCTAAACATGGTGGCTTTGATCTTGAAAAGCCCTTTGATAAATTGAGCAAGAAAGCCCAAGACCTAATTCTCATGGGCTCAGGGGAAGACAAGATTCCATTTGAATACATCAATGAGCGTGGCAAACCCAGTATTCGGGAACACGCTTTCGAGGGGATCGTGGCGAACTTTGAAAGACGCTATCGCGAAACCGACTCGATGGCAGTTCGAGAAGAGCTCGCACGTTATCAAAATATGCGCTCCTGCCCCGATTGCAGTGGAAGTCGCTTACGTAAAGAGGCACGCTTTGTTAAGGTCGGTGACGGCAAACAATCGCGAGCGATTTATGAAATCAGCGCACTGCCTTTAAAAGAAGCTAAAGAATATTTTGAAGAACTCACCTTAAAAGGTGCCAAAAGAGAAATCGCTGACAAGATTGTTAAAGAAATCGGTTCACGTCTACGCTTCTTAAATGATGTCGGTTTAGATTATCTTTCCTTAGAGCGCAGCGCAGATACCCTCTCCGGTGGGGAAGCACAACGCATTCGACTCGCCTCACAGATTGGCTCCGGCCTCACGGGCGTGATGTATGTCCTAGACGAACCTTCTATCGGCTTACATCAACGTGATAATGATCGCTTAATTGGCACCCTCAAACACTTACGAGACTTGGGTAATAGCGTGCTGGTAGTTGAGCATGATGAAGACATGATTCGTGCTTCCGATTACGTCATTGATATCGGACCAGGTGCTGGAGTCCATGGCGGTGAAATCGTTTCACAAGGCACACCTGCTCAAGTTGAGGCAGACCCTAAATCACTCACTGGAGCCTATCTCTCCGGACGAGAAGCCATTGCGGTTCCAGAAAAACGAATTCAACCCGATGATCGCTACTTAGAAATCCTCGGTGCCCGGGGTAATAATTTGCAGTCTGTTCATGCCAAGATTCCAGTAGGTTTGCTGACTTGCGTTACTGGTGTATCAGGGTCGGGTAAATCGACCCTCATTAATGACACTCTGCATCATGCAGTCGCACAACACTTGTATGGCTCTACAGCTGAACCCGCTGCGCACGATTCGATTAAAGGACTTGAGCACTTCGATAAAGTCATTAGTGTTGACCAATCCCCGATTGGTAGAACGCCTCGCTCGAATCCGGCAACCTATACCGGGCTCTTTACGCCGATTCGTGAACTCTTTGCTGGCGTACCCTCAGCGCGTGAACGTGGCTACGAAGCCGGTCGCTTCTCTTTCAACGTCAAAGGCGGACGCTGTGATGCCTGCGAGGGTGATGGCGTATTAAAAGTAGAGATGCACTTCTTACCTGATGTCTATGTCCCATGCGATGTTTGTCATGGCAAACGTTACAACCGTGAAACCTTGGACATTCGCTATAAAGGGAAAAATATTCACGAAGTGCTCTCAATGACCATTGAGCAAGCGCATGAGTTTTTTGAAGCTGTGCCGGTTGTTAAACGTAAGCTCAAAACCTTACTCGATGTCGGCTTGGGTTACGTCAAGTTAGGTCAAAGCGCTACCACCTTGTCTGGTGGTGAAGCCCAACGTGTAAAACTCTCTTTAGAGTTATCGAAACGCGACACGGGTAGAACACTCTATATTTTGGATGAGCCAACTACCGGCCTACATTTCCATGACATTCAACTTTTGCTGACAGTGATTCAGACGCTGAAGAAACAGGGCAATACGATCGTGATCATTGAACATAATCTAGATGTCATTAAAACGGCAGATTGGCTCATTGACCTTGGACCCAAGGGTGGCGCAGGTGGTGGACAAATTATTGCGACCGGAAGTCCTGAAGATGTTGCCAAAAACAGTGCTAGTTTCACTGGCCACTACTTAGCACCACTACTGAAGCGTAAAAATCCTCCAGCTAAAAAGAAATAGCCAGATTTCGAAACTGCAGTTTGCTAAATTAATTTAGCTTGGGCTAAATCCGTTGCCTCTGGGTTCCCTGAGAGCACTAAGACGTCATTGGCTTGTAAGCGGAGCTCTGGGCTCAATTCGAGTTTGATGTAATCCATGCCGCCCATCTTACGTCTTACCGCCTGTACGCTTACACCTTCATTTTCAAGATGAAGCTCCTCCAAGGTCTTACCTACGCTGGCTGACTCTGGCAATAGAGTGATCGATTGCAAGCGCCAAGATTCATTAGGCTCTGATTCAGTTTCTACTGAGCCCCTGAAATATCCCCTCAACAAACTGTAGCGCGCCTCGCGGGCACTTGTGATTTGCCGGACCACTTTACGCAGCGGAATGCCCATCATCAACAAGACATGGGATGCCATCATTAAGCTGCCCTCGATGAGTTCGGGCACTACTTCAGTAGCGCCAGCGGCTTGTAACTTACCTAGATCTGCGTCATCTTTAGTGCGTACCAAAACAATCATGCCAGGGCGCAGGCGCTCAACCTGATGCAGTACCTTGAGTGTCGCTGGCGTATCAGCATAAGTAATCACCACTGCTTTTGCTTTTGATAAGCCGGCGGCAGTCAGATAGTTTTCTCGACTGGCATCACCATAAACTACGTTATCTCCGGCAGCGGCAGCTTCCTTCACTCGATCAGGGTCCATATCCAAAGCAAGATACGGAATCTTTTGCTGATCCAGCATCCTTGCCAAGCTTTGTCCCGATCGACCAAAACCACAAATCAATACATGATTCGTGGTGCGGACGCTCTTTGCTGCAAGCTGAGTTAAAGCTAAGGATTGCAAGAGCCACTCATTGCTTGAGAAACGCATTGCGATGCGATCACTATATTGAATTAAGAAGGGAGCGCCAAACATTGAGAGCAGCATGGCAGCCAATACCGCCTGACTTAAGGCAGGATCGATCAAGTCAAGACCATCAATTTGATTCAGCAACACAAAACCAAACTCACCGGCTTGCGCCAAACATAATCCGGTACGTATTGAGATGCCAGGGCTTGAACCAAAAGCGCGTGAGAGCAAAGCAATCAACCCAAACTTAAATACTAAGGGTCCAACAAGCAATGCTAAGACCAAGACCCATTGCGCCTGAATGACTTTGAAATCAAGCAGCATACCGATCGTAATAAAAAATAGTCCGAGGAGCACATCGCGAAAAGGCTTGATATCTTCTTCCACCTGATGACGAAACGGTGTTTCTGAAATCAACATTCCTGCAAGAAATGCGCCGAGTGCCAATGACAAACCAAAGTGCTCAGTTAACGCTGCCATTCCCAACACAATCAGCAAGAGGTTTAACATGAACAACTCTTGCGATCTCAGCTTGACTACCAATCTGAACCAACGGCTCATGACGGTTTGGCCAATATAAAAAATGAGGAATAAGGCAATCGCAATCTTGATGCCGGCAGTCGAGAGAGCAAAAATCAGATCTTTTGGATTTTTGCCTAAAGAAGGTAACAAAATCAGCAGGAAAACCACTGCTAAATCTTGAAACAATAAGATACCAATGACGTTTCGCCCATGCTGAGTCTCGAGTTCAGATCGATCCGCAATGAGCTTTGTCACAATTGCGGTCGAGGACATCGCCAAGGCACCTCCAAGCGCAATCGCTGCCTGCCAAGAAATGGGATAAATCCAGTTCATAAGGAGACTCGCTGGTACCGCCAAAAGCATGGTCAAAATGACCTGACTCGCCCCTAAACCAAATACGATCCTGCGCATCGAGCGCAGCCGGTGGAGGTTGAACTCTAGACCAAGCGAAAACATTAAGAAAACCACCCCAAACTCGGCTAGATACTTGACTGTGGCCGAGTCGTTCGCTAGGGCCAGGGCATTGGGACCAATCAGCACCCCTATCGCCAAATAGCCCAAAATAGGGGGTAGGCCAAAATAGCGGAAAATAAGAACCCCGGCCACCCCAAAGGCCAACAAGATGAGAGTTAATTGAAGAACTGACGGCATATACTCACCCCATGATAGCTAAGACTCGTGAAAGAACCCTAAAGCTCGCGCGTGACACCCTCACTATTGAGGCTGCTGCGCTACAGAACATGCGTGACCGACTGGAAGGCGCCAATGCAGACGCTCTAGTTCACGCTGTTGAGCTGTTACATGCCTGCAAAGGTCGCATCGTCGTGTCGGGGATCGGAAAATCCGGCCATATTGCCCGCAAAATTGCTGCCACATTTGCATCCACTGGTTCCCCAGCCTTTTTTGTTCACCCTGCTGAAGCGAGTCATGGCGACCTAGGAATGGTCACCCGGGATGATGTCTTTGTTGCGCTTTCCAATTCTGGTGAGACTGAAGAGCTCTTAACAATTGTTCCTATTGTCAAACGGACTGGCGCAAAACTCATTGCGCTTACTGGCGCACCTCATTCTGCTCTAGCCAAACTTGCCGATGCTCACTTGGACACCAGCGTGGAGAAAGAGGCCTGCCCTTTAAATCTCGCCCCTACTTCTAGCACTACCGCGGCACTGGCCATGGGCGATGCGCTTGCCGTTGCACTCCTAGATGCGCGCGGGTTTCAGGCAGAAGATTTTTTACGCTCCCACCCAGGTGGCAGATTAGGCCGCAAACTACTGACACACGTTAGTGAAGTAATGCGCAGCTTAGAAGACACACCAAAAATTGGAATTGATGCTTCGTTTAAAGCGGCTTTACTTGAAATGACTGCCAAGCGCATGGGCATGGTGGTCACGCTAGATGCAAATCAAAAAGTCATGGGCATACTGACTGATGGTGATTTACGACGTCTCCTCGAAAAGAATGTAGATCTCGCGAGCATTACGCTTAAGGATGCAACAACGAGTGCGCCACGCACCATTCCACCAGAGTTATTGGCTGAGGAAGCAATTGAAATGATGGAGAAACATCGTATCAATCATTTGGTCGTTAGCGATGCCAATGGTACTTTGCTTGGCGCCCTCAACTTGCACGATTTGTTTGCAGCTAAGGTCATTTAATTCATGCCAACTGCGTTCGGAACCCACAACACCAATCCACTGAGTCAGTTCCCACAAGCCTGGGATCGCGCCAGTAAAGTAAAGCTACTTGTTTTAGATGTCGATGGGGTTATGACCAATGGCCAGGTCTGGATTGGGGCTGATGGAAAAGAATCTCTTAAAGCCTTTGATATTCAAGATGGATTAGGCATTAAGCAATTATCTCAATGCGGCATACCCACCGCCGTCATCACCGGGCGGAGCTCCAAGATGGTCTTGGCGCGCTGCGAAGAATTAGGCATCACCCATGTACACATGGGCGTTAATAACAAAGCTCAGGCGCTCAATGAAGTACTCAAGAAAATCAACCTTCGTCATGAAGACTGCGCTGTTATGGGAGATGACTGGCCCGATCTCGCCATGATGGCAAAAGCAGGATTCAAAGTTTCTCCCTTCCAGGGACACCAAGCTGTAAAAGATATCGCCCACTATATTTGCTCCATGAAAGGTGGCAATGGTGCTGTACGTGAGGTTGCTGACCTGATCCTCAAAGCACAAAATCGATATGAGGAATTGCTGCGACAGGCGCTGAGTTAAGCAATGGAACTCAATCCAGAACAAATTAAGCTTGGTGCATGGCGATTATTTTTACGTCTACTCCCTCTAATCATTATGGGATTATTCGTTCTCATGACTTTTTGGCTAGTTAAAAAGACTAGTGCTCCTGAAGGTCCGGCCCTCGCCAGAGTGCGCCTACATGAGCCAGACTATACGATTCATAATGGGGCACTGTCCGCTCTCAATGAGCTAGGTCAAACAAAATATCGGGTATTGGGCAAAAAGGTAACGCACTACGATGATGATGCATCGATCGATATCGATACCCCACGGATGCGTTTATTCCAAGCCGATAAAACTCCAGTTACCGTTAAATCAGATAAGGGTCATCTCGATGGTGATTTAACGATTCTAGATTTAATTGATAACGCAGAGATTTTTAAACCCGCTCAGGCAGCTACATCGACTACTCCCGCAAGCTTTCGTATGTTAGCCCAGTCTTCCTACTTCAAAGTACTGATCAATGATGACATCATTGAGACGGACCGCCCCATTACCCTTGAGCAGGGTATCTCCGTGATGCATTCCACTGAAGGTGGAAAGTTTAATAACGTTGAGCAAAGCATGACACTCCTTGGGCAAGTGAAAGGGCGCATTGAACGCACCCAAGAAAAGAACCAATGAACCCACTTTCGCTAACCTATCGCCACCTTTGTCTAATTAGCCTGCTCATTGTTTTTTTTGGCGCAGCTCATGCAGAAAAAGCCGATCAAAAGAAACCGCTGATACTAGAGGCCGATAAAGTTTCTGTGAATGATGTGCAGCAAGCTTATGAGCTCAATGGCAATATTCTGTTAATCAAAGGGAGCATTCTCGTTACGGGCGAACAGGGCAACATTAAAGTCGACCCAGAGGGTTATGAGTTTGTTACGATGCAAAGCGATGAAGACAGTAGCGCTAGCTTCAGGCAGCGACGCGAGGGGCCTGCGAACGAATTCATACAAGCCAATGGCAAGGATGTCGTCTACGATGCCAAAACTGAAATATTGACTATTACCGGTGACGCCAGTATGAAGCGGCTGCTAAATATGCAAATGCTGGATCAACTGCGTGGGTGGAAAATTGAGTACGATGACGTTAAGCAGTACTATCGGGTATTTCCACCACCCAATGCCAAAGAGAGTGATTTGCCCCTAGCAAGAGCAATACTTTCACCCAGACAAAAAGCTACTTTAGAAAAATGACTGTAGATTCGAATTCAAGTTCCGCTGCAACGCTCAGTGCACATCATTTGCAGAAACACTATGGCTCACGCACAGTCGTCAGGGATGTCTCATTAGAGGTGAAATGTGGAGAGGTTGTCGGCTTGCTGGGTCCGAACGGTGCCGGTAAAACCACTTCCTTTTATATGATTGTTGGGCTAGTCCCGCTTGATGATGGCAGAATCATTTTGGACGGCACAGATATCACCCATTTGCCGATTCACGAACGCGCGCGCATGGGACTCTCCTACTTGCCTCAAGAGGCTTCGGTGTTCCGGAAATTGAATGTTGCAGAAAACATTCAAGCGGTTTTAGAGCTGCAAGCGCAAGGTGGCGTTCCGCTCAGCAAAGCTGAAATTCAGAGTCGGCTTGATGAGCTGTTGGGCGAACTCCAAATTAGCCACTTACGTGATAACCCTGCGCTTTCCTTATCGGGCGGCGAGAGACGACGTGTAGAGATTGCGCGTGCGCTAGCGTCACAACCCAAATTCATTTTGCTCGACGAACCCTTTGCCGGCGTAGACCCAATCGCCGTTGGCGAAATTCAGCGAATTGTTCGTTTCTTGCGAGATCGCCAGATTGGAGTATTAATTACTGACCACAATGTCCGTGAAACTCTAGGCATTTGTGACCACGCTTACATTATTAGCGAGGGTTCTGTCCTTGCTGCAGGTAAGCCCGATGAAATTATCGAAAACGATGCCGTCCGCAGAGTCTATCTCGGCGAGAATTTCCGGATGTAATTCAGGATCTTTTTGATCTTTTTTCATTAAATATCGTAACCCCCTCTTGGTTTTCAGTGGAATCACTGATACGCTAAAGGTTCATGAATTCCAATCCACAGACATAAATCCGTAAATCAAGGGGCACGCTACGCACCCTGGTTATTGCCATGCGTAGACAGCGTTGTTAATGGGAGCTGATGATGAATTTAAAGATTAATAGCCGTCATGTAGAAGTTACACCAGGAATGCGGGAACATCTTGAGGCGGGTTTTGCCAAAATTCGCAAACATTTTGATCATGTAATCGATGCATCCGCATTTTTGATGGTAGATAAAGCCAAAGAAAAAGATTTGCGCCAGACCGCTGAAATCACAATTCACCTCAAGGGCAAAGAGCTCTTTGCTCAAGCCCACCACTCTGACCTCTACCATGCGATGGATGCCGTGGTTGATAAATTAGAGCGCCAAGTCGTTAAACACAAAGAAAAAATCCAAGATCACCATCACGAAAAGCATTTCGACTAGTGTTTACCCTCAGGACACCTATAATCATTTGATATGAATGCCCTGAATGATCTTTTTACCCTCGACTGCATCACCCTAGACAGCCCTGCCAAAAACAGGGCTGAGGTATTTGTGGATGCAGCTAAGCTTTTTTCCAATCAAATTGGTATCAACGCCGACTTGGTGGTGGAGTTTCTCAATGCGCGAGAAGCGCTTGGCTCTACCGCCCTCGGTGCTGGTGTCGCTATCCCCCATGGCCGAGTTAAAGGCTTAAAGCAACCTATTGCTGCTTTTATCAGACTAAAAAATCCAATCGATTTTGCAGCTCCTGATGGTGAAGCTGTTTCGATCTTGATCTTTTTATTGGTTCCTGAAAAAGCCACCCAAGAGCATTTAGAGATTCTTTCCTCAATCGCCCAACTCTTATCCGATGCTGATGCTCGCAAGATTTTATCTACTGAAGCTGATCCAGGAAAAATCTGCGAACTCATTCAAAACTGGACTCATTAAATGACGCAGCCCCTATTACTTGAAGGCGTCACTGCTCAGCAAATATTTGACGACAACGTTGCTGAGCTCAAGCTTTCTTGGATTGGTGGACTTGAGGGAGCAGATCGCACATTCCCTCCTGAGGCAGTAAAGGCTGCTGCGGCAAGCTCGGACCTGGTGGGGCACTTAAACCTGATTCACCCTAGTCGAATTCAAATTTTTGGCGAGCAAGAGGTGGTGTATCACGCCCAGCTTGATCAACAGCAGCGACAAGAGCAAATTGCCTCATTGATTTCAAAAACGCCGCCTTGTGTAATTGTTGCTGATGGAAAGGCTGCGGATCCTGATCTACAACTCTTTTGCCAACGATCATCAACCCCGCTCTTTACTACCGGCATCTCAGCAGCATCTGTCATTGATCATTTGCGGACCTATTTATCAAAGATTGGCGCACCACAAATTACGATGCATGGCGTGTTCATGGATATTTTGGGTTTAGGCGTTTTACTCACCGGTGAATCGGGTCTTGGCAAAAGCGAATTAGGACTGGAGTTAATTTCTCGTGGCCACGGTTTAGTAGCTGACGATGCTGTCGATTTTGCACGTCTTGGCCCTGATTACATTGAAGGTCGCTGTCCAGTCATCCTCCGCGACTTACTGGAAGTGCGAGGTCTAGGCTTATTAGACATTCGAACTATTTTTGGAGAAACTGCCGTTCGCCGGAAGCTCAAGTTACGTTTAATCGTCCAGCTTGTCCGTCGCACTGATGGTGAATTTGAGCGACTGCCGCTTGAAGCCCAGCATCTTGATGTTTTGGGAATTCCGATTCGGACGGTGAAGATTCAGGTGGCTGCCGGTAGAAACTTGGCAGTACTGGTAGAGGCTGCGGTTCGCAATACCATTTTGCAATTACGCGGTATTGATACTCTTAAGGAATTTATTGAGCGTCAACGCCAACAAATGAATGCTGAGCCCGACAACACCAAAATTCAGGGGCGCTTACTCTAATGCAAATTAATCTGATCACCGGAATTTCTGGCTCAGGTAAATCAGTGGCTCTGCGGGCCTTTGAGGATGCAGGTTTTGATTGTGTTGATAATCTGCCAGTTTCACTACTAGAAAGCTTAGCAGGCAATCTTGAAAAGGAGGGAAGCAAACAGCTGGCTGTCGCCATTGATGCTCGACGTGGCGAATCCATTTCTGAGCTCCCTAAAATTTTAGAGAGCTTACGCAGCCAACATGAGCTCAGAGTGATCTTCCTCAGCGCAGATACCGACTCTTTGGTGCAACGCTTCTCAGAAACTCGTCGGCGCCACCCCTTATCAGAGAATAGTAAAACTTTCGAGTCAGCTACCTTGATCGAGGCGATTGATCGTGAGCGTGCCTTGTTAGAACCACTGCGTAGCCAAGCCCATTGCATTGATACCAGCACCATCCCTGCTCATGCTTTGCGCTCATGGATATATGACCTTGTAAAAGATAAATCACTTGGTCTTAATGTAGTTTTTCAATCATTTGGCTTTAAAAAGGGGGTTCCCAGCGAAGCAGATCTTGTGTTTGACGTTCGGTGCTTGCCCAACCCTCACTATGACAAAGTCCTAAAACCATTGACAGGTCATGATCAAGCAGTCAAAGCGTTCTTGGAACAAATTCCGGAAGTAGTGAGCATGGAAAAAGACATTATTCAATTTATCGAGAAATGGCTTCCCCACTATATTGCGGATGGCCGCAGCTATCTGACGATTGCAATTGGTTGCACGGGCGGGCAACACCGCTCCGTCTATCTAGTAAATCGTCTAATCAAGCATTTCCAGAATCAAAAAGCATTAAGTGATTTACAGATTAGCTTTTTGTCCCGACATCGCGAGCTAGACTCAATCCCTGTAAAAGCAGCTTGATTGGCTGAGGCAGGCCGTATTGTCCGAGCTTGCGAAGATCTATCCATTTAAGAGTAGGATCAACAAAACAATATCGTTCTTGTGAATGGCTTTCCCAAATTTGCATCCACAAGCGACGATGTGTGAACACATGCCTAATCTCCTCTTTATGCAACAAGGGGGAGCATTGTTTGAAAAGGGTCTTTACATTCTCCCCCGTCAAAACAGTTGTCAACAGATTGAGTGAACTCGTCTTAGAGGGTGAGTGAGAGAGTTTGAGGTTGACTGGCTGACGGGCCATCCATTCTGACTCTGGCAAAGACCATAACCCTCCCCAAATTGCTTTTGGGGGACGCTTCTGTAGTAAGACAAAATCACCATGGCGCAGTAGAACCATATTGCAGATAAATTCTGGTGACTTTGCCTTACTGATTTTTTTGGGTAGCAGTAAAACCTGATCGCTTAAGTTAGCCTGGCAGTTTTTTTCAAACGGGCACCGCTGTTGTCCGCTAATACAAACGGGTTTACGAGCCGTACACCACGTTGCCCCAAAGTCCATCAAGGCCTGGGTATAAGTTGGCATACTCTTTGCAGATTTTGGCAATAAGTGCTCTGCTACTGTCCAGAGTGCATCTGTCACCGCCTTTTCTTGCAAACTTTTATCTATCGCAAATAAGCGCGCCAAAATGCGCTTCACATTGGCGTCTAAGATGGGGGCGCGCTCCTCAAAGGCGAAAGCAGCAATAGCGCCTGCAGTTGATCTACCAATACCTTTGAGCTGCTCTAGCAGAAGAGGGTCTTTAGGAAAGCACCCATCAAACTCCTCCACCACCTGCTTAGCACAAGCATGGAGATTTCTAGCGCGCGAGTAATAACCCAGCCCAGCCCACTCTGCTAAGACCTCATCGATATTTGCTGCAGCGAGTTTTTTCACCGTAGGGAAACGCTTCATGAAGCGGGGGTAACGGTCGAGCACTGTAGCTACTTGAGTTTGTTGCAGCATGATTTCAGAAACCCAAACTGCATAAGGATCGCGATGACCTTGCCAAGGAAGACCGTGGCGGCCATCGCGCTGATGCCAAGCAATTAAGCGATCAGCAAATTGGTCAAGAAATGATTTGCTCACTACAGACTATCCATTAACGTTTTTGACAGTGAGGGCAAAAATACGTTGAACGCTGACCTTGAGTCATTTGCTTAATGGGAGTTTTGCAAACCTTGCATGGTAAATCTTTACGATCATATGTTTTGGTTTGAACCATAAAGTGGCCTGGATCACCGTCTGTATTAACAAAATCTTTGAGTGAACTCCCACCAGCTTCAATGGCTTTTTTGAGAATCAACCTCACTGCAGCCGCGAGACGAGCGCATTGTGGTCGGGTTAATTTACCCGCAGGCTTTGCAGGATGAATTCCAGCCTCAAACAAACTTTCGGAGCAGTAGATATTGCCGACTCCCACGACGGCCTCGCCAGCCAATAAAAATTGCTTTACCGCAATCGTGCGCTTACGGGATTTCTGAAACAGAAGTTGTGCGCCTTGCTCGCCCATGAACGCTTCTGAGAAAGGTTCTACACCGAGTTTTTTTAATAAGGGATATTCCTCAATCGGTCCCTTAACTTTAGGGTGCCAAAGTACTGCACCGAATTTTCTGGGATCATGCAGACGTAAACTCAAGCGTCCAAAATCCATCGTTACCCGATCATGAATCTTTAAGACCTCATCGATCGGCAAGACCCTTAAAGTACCTGTCATCCCGAGATGAACCAGGAGGTAACCATCATCCATTTCCAATAAGAGGTATTTTCCTCGGCGAGTAATGGCGTGCAGTTTTTGCCCAAGGAGAGCTCTGGGTAGATGTTTTGGAACAGGCCAGCGCAGACGACCGTCGATGATTTTGACTGCCGTGACTTTGCGGCCCTCTAGGTGTGGCTGGATTCCGAGTCTAGTGACTTCTACTTCTGGGAGTTCTGGCATGAATCGATTGTAGATTCGCGGATTAGAATGTGCTTATGAACCGATTCAATAAATCTGCCTTGCACTCTATTTGCCTAGTCTGGCTGTTTGGCGCAATGAGCTGCCTAAGCCTAAATACCTTTGCCCAATCTGAGAATCCCGGCAATGGGGAGGCGGTATTTGAGATTCTGGCCTCAGAAATCGCTCTCCAGCGAGGTGAAGGGGGTATTGCCTACAACACCTATTTAGAGCTAGCTCGCCGCTATCAAGATCCAAGATTAGCCCAAAGAGCAATGGAGATCGCGATTAATGCGGGGGCTCCAGATCTAGCACTACAGGCTGCGCAAGCTTGGCAAGGTTTGGCACCGACCCAGACCAAGCCCAAAGAGGTCGTTGTCACCCTGCTGATTCTCAATCAACGTTGGTCGGAAGCGGTTCAACCAACCATTGCCTTGCTGAATCAAGAATCTTTAGCTGAACGTGAAAATACACTACTTCAGATCCAAACCCTCATTAGCAAAGCCTCGAATGAATCTGATGCCCTGCATGCCTTTTATGAGATTGTCTCTGCCCTAAAACCAGCCCCAAAGAATCTGGGAATTCTGTATACCTATGCAATGGCTGCCGAAAATAGCGGGCACACCGAAATCATGGAAAGGGTATTACGGCAGATCCTGGTTAAAAATCCCAATGATGCCAATGCGCTCAATGCCCTTGGTTATTCTCTGGCGGACCGGAACCAACAACTCGGTGAAGCATATAAGCTCATTTCAAAAGCGCATCATTTGTCACCAGATGATCCTTATATTTTGGATAGTCTGGGTTGGGTGAATTTTCGACTAGGAAAAAATGCGCTCGCATTAGAAGAGCTTAAGCAAGCTTTTAGTATGAAGCCGGAGGCAGATATCGCTGCCCATATTGGGGAAGTCCTCTGGATCATGAATCGCCATTCTGAGGCCGATACGATTTGGTCTGAAGGACAAAAGCTGGATGCAAATAATGCGACCCTGAAAGAAACCATCAAGCGTTTGAAGCCCGATTGGTCATTAAGCGCACCTTCATCTCAAGGATCATGGGATGGTCGATTTGCAGTCAAAATTACAGGCATCACTGATACCCAAAATCAAGGGGGCTCAGGCGGCTTTACCCTAACGCAAGATGCTCAGAAAGATATTTTAGAAATTCGTAATCCAGTTGGTGGATCAATTGCAAAAATCACTATCACCCCCGGTGAAGCGAGTCTGGAAAGTAATGGCAAAACAGTTACCGCCGTAGATGCCGACACACTAGTGCAAAATACTTTAGGTCTGCCACTCCCCGCCAGAGGCCTATCTAATTGGCTTAGAGGGGAAGTACGTCCGGGTAGTAGCGCTAGCGTTGAGCGTAACAAAAATGGTCAAGTCAGCCAAATTATTCAAGATGGCTGGAATCTAAACTACACCTGGTCTAAATCAAATACTTTAGAAAAACTGAATCTCAGTCGCAATTCTAATATCGGCTCGATTGATATTCGCCTTGTGTTTGATAAACCGAATGAGTGATTTTTTAGAGCTTCAGTCACCCGCTAAGCTCAATCTCTTCTTACACATTATTGGTCGTCGCAGTGATGGTTACCATTTGTTGCAATCTGTTTTTCAACTAATTGATTGGTGCGACACCATTCAACTGCAATCGATTCCTGAGAATACAATTCGCCGTGTTAACCCTCTGCCCAACATCCCCTCCGCACAAGATCTCGTGGTTCGTGCAGCCCAGCTTATAAAAGATGTCTATCAAGTCAAGCAGGGTGTGGAAATTACAGTGGATAAACGGATTCCGATGGGTGCTGGACTCGGCGGTGGCTCATCGAATGCAGCTACTGTTTTAATCGGTTTGAACCGCCTATGGAAACTCAAACTCGATCTCACCACGCTATCTGAGCTAGGCCTGAAATTGGGTGCAGATGTTCCATTTTTTCTCTTTGGCCAAAATGCTTTTGTAGAGGGCATTGGCGAACAGCTCCAGGCTATTAATCTCGAATCCGAGCGCTTCTTAGTCATTTTTCCTGGGCAAAACATTGCTACCGCAGGCATTTTCCAAGACCCTCAATTGACCAGAAATCACGCTGCGATTACAATAGATCGCTTATTTGCTTCGCCACTAAGCTATAACAGCAGCCAATTTGGCAATGACTGTGAATCTGTAGCGATGCGAATATGTCCTGAAGTGAAGCAAGCTTTGGCTTGGATTGCGGCGAATGTGCCAGGTTCCGCACCGCGGATGTCCGGCTCTGGAAGCAGCGTGTTTACTGTCTTACATCAAGATCAGAAAGCCGCCGATCTAGAAAATCGCCTACAAAATCTTCCATCAGGATGGGTGGGTCGAATTGTTGAGGGCTTAAATAAAAATCCCGCTTACAATTTGATTTCTTTGGAGTAGCTGTAGGGGAATCGCCAAGCTGGTTAAGGCACTGGATTTTGATTCCAGCATGCGAAGGTTCGAATCCTTCTTCCCCTGCCAAATTCTATAGAAATGCTTAAAAGATATCTGATAGATTCTTCAACCCTTTACTGTAAAGCCCATATCTGCCCATATGAATGCTGACCATCTGACCCTTTTTACCGGCAATGCAAACCCCACCTTGGCCCATGCGGTTGCCAAAGAGCTCAACCTACAAATGGGCAAAGCCTTTGTTGGGCGCTTTTCAGATGGTGAAATTCAGGTAGAAATTCAAGAGAATGTAAGGGGTAAAAACGTTGTTGTAATCCAGTCAACTTGTGCCCCTACCAACGACAATTTGATGGAGCTCATGATCATGATTGATGCTCTAAAGCGAGCATCCGCCGGCCGTATAACCGCAGTGATCCCTTACTTCGGTTATGCCAGACAGGATCGTCGGCCCCGCTCTGCACGGGTAGCCATTTCCGCTCGTATCGTTGCCAATATGTTGCAGTCTGTTGCCGGAATTGAACGCGTCTTAACCATGGACCTCCACGCCGATCAGATCCAAGGTTTCTTTGATATTCCCGTTGACAATATTTACGCCTCCCCCGTTTTGCTTGCTGACTTGCAGGCCCAAAAGACTCAAAAAGAGTTAATTATTGTCTCCCCTGATATTGGCGGCGTGGTTCGCGCCCGCGCAATGGCCAAACAATTAGGCACAGATTTAGCAATTATTGATAAACGCCGCCCCAAGGCCAATGTATCTGAAGTGATGCATTTAATTGGTGAAGTAGAAGGTCGCCATTGTGTCATCATGGATGACATCATTGATACCGGCGGCACTTTATGCAAGGCTGCTGAGGCACTTAAAGATCGAGGTGCTAAGGGTGTAACAGCGTACTGTACCCATGCCGTACTTTCAGGTGGTGCTGTAGCCAGAATCGCTGCCTCTGAGCTTGATGAGCTCGTCGTGACGGATACCATCCCACTGAGTGCGGAAGCCTTAAAAGTGAGCAAAATACGCCCATTAAGCGTAGCGCCCATCCTTGCTGAGACCCTGTCTCGAATCAGCAAAGGCGATTCAGTGATGTCCTTATTTGCGGAATAATCCCAAAAAAGGGGTTTGGAGCCCCTTTTTCAGATTTTTTGGTCCTTTCGCAGTCAAAACCCCTGTTCCCACGCTATAATCGAAGGCTTTTCTGTTTGGTCGCGAACGGAAATTAACCTTAATTTGGGAGTTCAAATATGAAAGTAGTCGCTTTTGAAAGAAGCGTACAGGGAACGGGTGCGAGCCGCCGCCTGCGCAACTCCGGTAAAACTCCGGGAATCATTTATGGCAGCAAAGATCCAGCAGTAGCTATTGAGCTCGATCACAATGCCCTTTTCCACGCTCTCCGCAAGGAAGCTTTTCACTCATCTATTCTCGATCTCGAAATTGATGGCAAAGCACAAAAAGTCTTGCTACGTGATTACCAGATGCATCCATTTAAGCCTCTGGTTTTGCATATCGACTTTCAGCGTGTTTCTGCAACCGAAAAGGTTCATATGCGCATTCCATTGCACTTCACCCATGCTGATGAATCTGCAGCCGTGAAATTGCAAGGCGCCATCATTAGTCACATTGCCAATGATTTGGAAATCTCTTGCTTGCCTGCAGATTTGCCTGAATTCATTGAAGTGAACTTGGCTAATATCGAAGTTGGTCATGCGATTCACGCTAAGGATCTCACTTTGCCAAAAGGCGTTTCCTTGGTATTGCATGTTGAGCAAGAAAATCCTGTTTTGGTTAACGCTCGTGTTCCAACCGTTAAAGCCGCAGATACCGAAGAGGCTCCTGCTGCTCCAGCGGCCGCTGCTCCTGCGGATGCCTCTAAGGAAAAGGATAAGGCTTAATCCCTTTAAGCAACCTATCTTTGTATTACAGAAGACCCGCTTGCACGCGGGTTTTCTTTTTTGTACAAATACTTTTATGCTCACACTATGACTAAATTAATTGTTGGCTTAGGTAACCCAGGCAATGAACATGAATATGATCGCCACAATGCGGGCTTTTGGTTTGTTGATGCTTTAGCAAAACAATTGGGAGTGCGCTTCGAAACTGAAAAACGGTTTCTGGGTAAGGCTGCAAAAGCGAAGTGGGAATCAGAAGATCTTTGGCTACTCAAGCCCGATACCTACATGAATCTCAGTGGGCAAGCAGTAGGTGCTTTGTGTCGCTTCCACAAGATTAAACCTGAAGATGTCTTGGTAGTGCAAGATGAGCTAGATCTTAAACCTGGTAGTGCACGACTCAAGCTGGGCGGTGGAACTGGGGGTCACAATGGTCTCAAGGATATTCAAGCGCATCTAGGCACCCCTCAGTACTGGAGACTCCGCCTAGGCATTGGCCATCCTCGTGATCTTGCTGGTGATGGTCGGGCTATGGATGTAGCAGATTACGTTTTAAGAAAACCCTTGCTGGCTGAGCAAAAGTTAATTGGCGAGAGCATTCAGAACGGTTTAGATTGTTTGCCACTCTTGCTGAGGGGCGATCCCCAAGCGGCAATGTTGAATCTCCACTCTAAAGACTAGGCCGCGTCTGTTTTGAGTGCAGTTAGTTTATGGTATTTCACCAGTAGCTGCTCCCGTGACTCCACATGGTCCGGATGCAGCGGGATGCAGTCAACGGGACATACTTGTCGACACTGAGGCGCATCAAAATGTCCTACACATTCAGTACATTTACTAGGGTTAATTTCATAAATCTCAATACCCATATAAATGGCATCGTTAGGGCATTCGGGTTCGCAGACATCGCAATTGATGCACTCGTCCGTAATCATTAAAGCCATGATTCAGAATGCCTTTGGCTATTTCAATTTATTTGCTGCTGTTTTTTGTATCAGCCATTTTTCAACTGACGGAAAGACAAACTTACTGACATCACCACCCATCAAGGCAATTTCTCGTACGAAAGTCCCTGAGATAAATTGATATTGATCTGATGGGGTTAAGAAGAGGGTTTCAACATCAGGTAGTAAATAGCGATTCATGCCTGCCATCTGAAATTCATACTCAAAGTCAGAGACCGCCCGAAGGCCGCGGACGATGACCCGCGCATGATGCTCACGCGCAAAATCTTTTAGCAAACCAGTAAAGCCCACAATTTTGACATTGGTGTAATGGCCCAATACCTCTTTGGCGATCTCAATGCGCTCATCCAGATTGAAAAAGGGATGCTTGCTCCGACTATCGGCAACGCCCACAATCACTTCTGAAAAAATACTTGAGGCACGTCTTACCAAATCTTCATGACCGCGAGTGAAGGGGTCAAAGGTTCCTGGATATACAGCGACAGTCATTTACTCTCCTAGGGCTAAATCTATCTATAAAGAGTTTAGTCGCTTCTGCCAATAAATAGACAGGCTTTTACCTGTCCAGCCTCTAAGTACTTTCCACAATCCCAAGCCGGTAGTAGGTTTTGGATTTCCTCAAGGGATCGACTTGCTGGAAATTCAACATAAATACAGCCTCCAGAGCTTGAGGAACAGACCCGGGAGGACTCGTTTAGGGCCTGATTTAATAGGCCCTCATCTTGAAAGGGTGGGTCAATAAAGATCAGATCAAAGGATTGATCGGCTTGACGTTTTAAAAACTCTAGACCATCTTGCTGGTTAATCTGAACTACTCCAGCTACAGGTGAAGATTGGAGGGCAGCAAGGTTGCTTGTCAAAGCTAAATACGCTTTTTTATTTTTCTCCAACAACTGCACGCTTGCTGCTCCGCGAGAAGCGGCCTCAAATCCTAAAACACCGGTACCTGCGAAGACATCCAGACAACGTAAGCCAGAAAGATCTTGCCCCAGCCAATTAAAGAGAGTCTCCCGAATACGATCGGTGGTGGGTCTGAGATCTGGCAAATCAATCACCTCAAGTAAGCGACTCCGCCAAACTCCACCAATAATACGAATTCTCTTCGGCAATTCAACTGACTGCTTAGATACACTTTTGGACATCGTTATTGCTTAGCGCCTAAAACGACAATTTTCATTCGATCCATTGCGAGATATTTTTGGAATGCAGTTTCAATTTGATCCCTCGTTACGGCATTTACTTGCTCAGTCCAAGTATCTAACGTATTTAGGGGTAAGCCATTCCAAGCAATCGATGACACGTTATCGAGTAATTTACGATTATTATCAATCCGCAAAGGAAATCCATTTACTAAATTCGCTTTAGCAGCATCAAGTTCAGACTGTGTCGGACCCTTTGCAATAAATTGCGCAATGTTTTCTGTCATCACATCGAGAGCCATGCTGGCTTGATCGTTTTTTGTTTGTAAGCCCGCCTGAAAAATACCATTATCTTGACCGGGTACAAAATAACTAAAGACACTATAGGCAAGACCACGCTTCTCACGAACTTCATTCATGAGGCGAGAAACAAATCCACCACCGCCCAAAGCATAGTTCCCTACCATCAAGGGAAAGTAGTCAGGATTATTTCGTGCGATTGCCGTCATACCCATAGCGATATGCGCTTGCTGAGAATCAAACGGAATCTGCACCTCGCGGTCTGCAATGCTTTCAATCGGTGAGCGTAATAATTCTGGAAGTGGGGGGATCACCGGTCCTGACTGCGGCAAATCGTTGACAAGGGTTTGCACAATTTCCTGAGCCTCGGCTCTGTTGACATCCCCAACCATACTCACAATCACGCGATCACTTCGATAAAACTGCTGGTGAAATTGCTTCAATTCAGATGCAGTTAATCCCGCAATGCTTTTGACCGTCATGGCATTACCTAAGGGGTAATCCCCATAAATAGCTTTTCTGAAGCGTCGGTCTAATACAAAATCCGGTTTGGTTTCTGCCTCTAGCAAGCCTGCGCTGATTCTCTGCTTTTCTCGATTGATAACTGTGGGCTCATAGCTTGGATTGCTTAAGATTTGTCTCGCGAGCCCTACTGCACGATCCCGAATATCAGATCTACTCAGACAACGAATCCGAATCAAAGCCCGCTCACCTGTCACCCCCACACTGAGATCTGCACCAAGATCGGCGACTTGATCGGCAATCTGATCCTCTGTAAGAGTACCCTTAGAGGAGCGAACACCCTTGTTCAATAAGCCCCCAGTCAGACTAGCTAAACCACTTTTTGTGCTTGGGTCATACCGACTTCCTGCATCGATACTGATTTCAATATCCAGCATCGGCAGAGTTTTGGTCTGCACTAAATACCCCTTGGCCCCATGGAAAGAATCTAACTGCTCGATGGGTAAAGCTGCCTGCACACTACTGGTCAGGCCTAGCGCTATGAGGGCAATCAAAATAAGGGGCTTGTAATAAGATTTCATTTCTGCGCCTCCGCCTTGGTTGATTGACGTGCTTGGGGATCCAAAATGGCGATTGTCAAGGTAGTGTCAAGCAAGTATTTTTTAGCAACAGCCTGAACTTGCACTGGAGTAATTTTTTGCATGCGCTCTAAGACGGTATCCAAATCTTTCCAGGAAAATCCTGCCATCTCGAAACCACCAATCTCCATGGCTTGGCCAAAAATCGAATCCCTTTTATAAACTTGATTGGATAGCAACCGAGTTTGAATGCGTTTTAATTCAGAATCCAATACGCCTTTATTAGCAACTTCTGCTAGCGCCTTCCGAATTCCTGCCTCGGCCTGAGCAACCGTTTTGCCCTTTGCCAAATCCGCTCCCACGATAAACAGAGCTGGTCCACGAGAAATCATGTCGTATTGAGCATCAACGTTATCCGCTAGACGCTCTTGCTTTACTAATTCGCGATTCAGTCGAGCATTGTCATAGCCATCCAGTACTGCAGCCAATAACTCTAAGGCATAAGGCTCATCATTATTGATGTCATCAGGCTGTAAGTGCGGCACCTTCCATGCCATCACTAATTGAGCTCCATCTGCTGGCGCTTTGACGTGAACCTGCTTCACTCCTTTTTGCTCAGGCTCAAGCTGGGGTTTACGAACAGGCAATGCATGAGCCTGTATACCCCCATAATATTTTTCTACCAGCCGGTGGATCTGTTCAGGGTCGACATCTCCGCTGATAACCACTGTTGCATTATTGGGTGCATACCAATGTTGATACCACTGGCGTGCATCGCTTGCCTTCATATTGATTAAGTCATTCATCCACCCGATTACTGGATGACGATAGGGGGAACTCATGAAGGCAGTTGCCATTAAGGATTCATTTAATAGGCTGTCGGGATTATCTTCAGTCCGCAGACGTCGCTCTTCCATGACTACCTGAATCTCTTTTGTAAATTCGGCATCATCAAAATTGAGATTGACCATCCGATCGGCCTCTAATTCCATTACCTTATTCAGCTTAGATTTTTCAACTTGCTGGAAAAAAGCGGTGTAGTCGCGGGAAGTAAACGCGTTTTCACGTCCACCTTCTGCAGCAACTAGGCGAGAAAATTCTCCGGCCTTGATCTTATCTGTGCCCTTAAACATCATGTGCTCCAAGACATGGGCAACCCCGGTTGTGCCATTGAATTCATCCATGGAGCCCGCTCGATACCAAACCATATGCGCCACGGTAGGGGCCCGATGGTCTTCTCTAATAATCAACTTGAGGCCATTACTCAGAAAATACTCATGAGTGTCATCAGAAGACTGGGTAGAGGCTCCCAATGCGAATTGGCTGGTGACCAAGAATCCAAAGAATAGAAGTTGAAGATAGTGCCGCATCTGGGTTTGCCTTGTTCTCAGATTAAATTGATAAGATGCAAGTTTTGGATTGTATCGATAATGCTTGGCCTACGTAAAACCCTCGGATCGCTTTTTAAATCAAGCCGGATTGATGAGGCTTGGTTTGATACTCTGGAAGAGTCCTTGATTCAGAGTGATGTGGGTATGCCAACCTGTACGCAATTAATGACTAGCTTACGTCAAGCCGCCAAATCAGAAAAAGTCCAAGACTCAGAAACCCTACAAGCATTATTGATTCAAGAACTCACCAAGCTATTACAGCCATTGGAGGCTCACCCTAACCCAATCTTTGAGCACCAAAACCATCATCATCCTGAAATCTGGCTGATTGTTGGCGTCAATGGCGCAGGTAAAACCACCACCATTGGTAAGCTCTGTAAACAATTTCAGTCACAGGGCAAATCGATTCTCCTAGCTGCTGGCGATACCTTTCGCGCAGCCGCACGCAATCAACTCTTGGAGTGGGGACAGCGCAATCAGGTCGATGTCATTGCCCAAGAAAGTGGCGATGCAGCTGCAGTAGCGCATGATGCTATTCATGCTGCAATCTCGCGCAAGACCGATATATTAGTCATTGACACTGCAGGCAGACTAGCGACACAAGACCATTTGATGGAAGAGTTGAAGAAAGTCAAACGCGTCATTGCCAAGGCCCTCCCAGGAGCGCCTCATCACACACTCTTGATCTTGGATGGCAATACTGGTCAGAATGGTTTAAATCAAGTCAGAGCCTTTCATGAAGCCCTGGAGCTCACCGGTCTTATCGTTAGCAAACTCGATGGGACTGCCAAAGGTGGGGTGATTTGCGCCCTTGCTCACACCTTTCAAAGCGGCCCCAAACCCGCAGTTCTAGCGCTGGGCAAAGGTGAGGGAATTGAGGATTTAATCCCCTTCAATGCTGCTCAATATTCATCAGAATTATTCAATTAAATCAGTATCTTACGCCCATAAAAATACATTAGCACTCGCTTGACAAGAGTGCTAAAATACTCTCATTAAGTTACTTAAATAATCAAACAAAAATGGTCGAAAAGAAAGCTTACAAGCCAACCGCTCGTGCTGTGCCCACCGTCCTAGCGGCGTCGCAGCCTGGGGGTGCTATGGCCTTTCCTACCATGCCATCCCTTGGGGTTGGCACTTTAGATGCTTATATTGCCTACGTCAATCGCGTACCAATGTTAAGCGCTGCAGAAGAATTGCATCTAGCGCAAGAGTTTCGTCGCACTGAAAATGTGGATGCCGCGAGAACTTTGGTGCTCTCTCACCTTCGTTTGGTGGTATCGGTCGCGCGTCAGTATTTAGGCTACGGCATTCCACATGCAGACCTGATTCAAGAAGGTAATGTGGGTCTGATGAAGGCCGTTAAACGCTACGATCCTAGTCAAGGCGCACGCTTGGTGTCTTATTCAATTCATTGGATTAAAGCGGAGATTCATGAGTACATTCTTAAGAATTGGCGCTTAGTCAAGGTAGCAACAACTAAAGCACAGCGCAAACTGTTCTTTAATTTACGCAGTAACAAGCCCACTCTAGCCACGCTCAAGCCCAGTGAAGTCGATGCCCTGGCAAAAGCACTAGACGTTCGCGGCGAAGATGTAAAAGAAATGGAAATGCGACTTGCTGGTGGCGATATCACGCTAGAAGGTGATGATCGTGATGAAGACTCTGCTTATGCACCAATTCAATGGTTGGCAGATTCAAGTCAAGAACCCACTGCCATGCTCGCAGCCGTAGAGGCAGACAATCTTCAGGGTCCTCAATTAGATAAAGCATTAATGTCTCTCGACGAGCGCAGCCGCAATATTGTGCAATCTCGTTGGTTGGCAATGGATGCCGATGGTCATGGCACTAAAACGCTACATGACCTTGCAGCAGAGTATGGAATTTCTGCCGAGCGCGTGAGACAGATCGAAACGTCTGCTCTCAAAAAGATGCGTACTTTACTTCAAGCGCAAGCCGCTTAAACTAGACCACTTATTTCAGCAGCTCTTTCAAGTCATGCGCTAAGGTCTCGGGGCCTTGTGCATGTTTAATGTAGAGACGTAAGTGCCCCTCTGGATCGAAGACATAGCTACCAGCGGTGTGATCGATTGTGTAAGACCCTGGGGATAAGCCGGGTACCTTCTTGTAGTAGATCTTAAAATCCTTAGTGACTTTTTCAAGGGCAGCTTCGTCGGCAGGACGCAGACCCATAAAGCGTGGATCAAATGAGGGCACATACTGTTTTAAGATTGCAGCCGTATCACGCTCTGGATCAACGGTGACAAACAATACCTGCACCTTATCTGCCTGAGAGCCGAGCAGCATCATGGCTTGCTGCATTTCGGTTAAGGTAGTTGGACAAACATCAGGACATTGAGTGTAGCCAAAGAAGATTACTACTACTTTACCTTTGAAGTCTGACAAGGTTCTGATTTTTCCGTCCACATCGAGCAAACTAAAATCACTACCGAAGCCACTGGCGCCCGTAATGTCGATATTTTTAAACTCAGGCTTAGGACTACATGCCAACAGAGCCAGAGCCATCAAAGTCATTACGAGGGAGCGGATAGAAAATCGCTTCATCTTAAATAAAGTAATGATCAATTAATAAAGCAGCAAACAAAAGCGATAAATAGGTGATCGAAAAACGAAACGTTTTCTTCGCTAATGCATCGCTATAAGAAACAAATAAAGCAATTACGTAAGCCAAGAAAATCAATCCTAATACTAGGGCTGAGATCAAATACACCAAACCACTCATGCCGTAGATGTACGGTAATAAAGTAGCTGCAATCAATATCAGGGTATATAACAAAATATTGAGAAGCGTAAAACGCTCACCATGGGTTACGGGAAGCATAGGTAGGCCTGATTGCACATAGTCATCCCGACGATATAGAGCTAAGGCCCAAAAGTGTGGTGGCGTCCATACAAAGATAATTAACACCAATAGCCAGGCCTCAGCCGGCACAGAATTCGTTACCGCAGCCCAACCCAAAGCAGGCGGCATCGCACCGGAGAGACCACCGATCACGATGTTCTGAGGGGTGGCTGGCTTAAGCAACCAGGTATAGATCACTGCATAACCTACAAAAGTAGCTACGGTAAGCCACATGGTTAATGGGTTCGTGAAATTCCACAAAACAAACATGCCGAGTGAACCCAGCACAATTGAAAAAATAGTAATATGAAATGGAGAAATTTCGCCGGTAGCTGAAGGGCGCCAAGCAGTTCGCTTCATCTTGGCATCAACCGCCTGCTCAATCAAACAATTCATTGCAAATGCAGCACCTGCCAATAACCAAATGCCGACGACACCCCCAATTAAAATATGAGTAGGGACCATACCCGGTGTAGCTAAGAACATTCCAATCACGGCACAAAAAACAGCCAACTGCGTCACGCGAGGCTTTGTTAGCACCCAAAATTGGCGCCAACGAGGCAGCTGTTCAGCAGAATGAGTATGTGGAGTATTCATGATCGCTTTGGCATCTTAATCTGAATTGCTGTTTTCCATGAAGCCCAACTACTCAGCCTGACCAAACAAAAGACCAAACCAGCAGCTCCTGCAGTGTGCAAGAGTGCAGCAAGTAGGGGCCATTGAAAAACAACATTAGAAATTCCAGTCACCAGTTGCAACAATAAAAGGGCTATTAATAGGCTGCCTAGTCGATAGAGCTCGGGTTGAGCAGTCTTGCTTACACTGTGTACGCTCAGAGCCAATGTAGCTAAAGCCAGAATCGCAACCATAGCGAACAAACGGTGTGCCCAATGAATGGTTTGCAATGCTTCAGGAGAAATGTAATCCCCCATTGCATTCTTGCCCAATTCTCTCCAGAACGTAAACCCTTCATGCCAGTTAGCATCAGGCCACCATGCACCATTGCAAAGCGGAAAATCTGGACAAGCCAATACTGCGTAATTGGTACTGACCCAAGCGCCTAAAAAGATTTGCATTGCTAGAACAACGAGAGCAAAACTCACGAGCCATGCAGAGAGTGGTTTTTGTCTCAGAGGCACAATGACTGAAGATGGACTTGACCAATTCTGCTGTGCATACAGCGTAAGACAGGCGAGTAGGCATAGAGCCAACATCAGATGTGTACTCACGATAATCGGCTGAAGTTTTAGGGTCACTGTCCATGCTCCAAAAGCACCCTGAACACAAACCAGTACCAATAAACCTAGACTCGCAATTAAGGACCACTTACCAAAAGATTTGACTTTGGTCCAGGCCATGATCACTTGAACAATAATTAAAGTGCCGACTGTCATCGCCAGATAGCGATGAATCATTTCAATCCACGCTTTAAGCAGGGTAACTGGACCTGATGGCATAGAGGTCTCAGCCAGCTGGATATCTCCGATAGCATGCCAGGGATTAGAACTTCCATAACACCCTGGCCAGTCGGGACAGCCCAAACCAGAATCACTTAAGCGAGTGAAGGCACCAAAAATAATTAAATCAAACGTCATAAAGACCAAAAGCCAATTCAGCTTCTGAAAAAATGAATAGCCAGGCTTTTTCCAAAGATAAGCTACAGGAATGCCAGCAAAGATGAGGGCAATCACTGCAAGCTCAGAGAATAAAGCTAAAGTGGGCATTACTGACTTTCGCCCTTATGGTTTAAGCGCAGTAATTTTTCTAAATCTTTTTTGATACTACCGAATTCTTTTGGTGAATTCGTCACCGGAAAGTACATCATCTTTTGAGCACTAGGATCAATCAACTGAATGGCTTCACCAGCGCCCTGCGCATTCAGCCAATCATTAAATTGCGCCCTCAGCTTAGGATCTGTAGGTAAATTCACCACGCTAAAACCCGCTACCTCGTGATCATAGGCCTTGGCAATCTCGGGATCAATTGGCTTACCATCCACATTGACCCACAGTAGTTGCACTCGACCCCCTTCTCGACCCACACCAACTCGCAACTGTCGCATTAAATATAAGCCCTCAACACAGGATGTATTTTGCGCTGTGCACTCTGCGGCAGGGCGTGCGATTAACATAGTCCACTTTCCACTCAGCGGTACCTCAAACCATGCCGGATTGGTATCTTGCACTGGCTGCACTAAAGTGCCGAAATTGGTCTTACCACCCTCTGGCTTAAATACGTAATACGCTAAATAGGATGCAATGACTGGTGCAGCACAGGCAAGCAATAAGAGCAACATTTGTAGACGCCCACGACGAGTCCGCGCATCAATTGCTGCACCTTCTGACTGTGCAGAAGGAATTAATAGCTCTTCTTTACTCACTCATACCCCCAGATAACTTTCGGTATTGCCGTATACCCGAAATCAACCAAAACAAGAATGCGCATACTGCCAAAGCAAACCACTGAAAGGCATAAGCATAATGGCGATCTACCCCTGTTGTCAGTGGGGCCCATTGTCTCAGCAAACCATCGGCCTGCCCATTCTCGATCTCACGCAAGATAAAAGGACTTTGGCTCCAACCATGACTCTTGGCCTCCTGCTCAAGATCCAGATTTTGTTGAATCCGGGGTTGAATGGGTTGATCAGAATTACCAACCCCAAATTGATAGACCTTGCCTGGATTAGCAAATACGATTCCCTCTACTGAAACAGGTTTACCAGGTGTAGCCACAGAGGGAAGCTTGAGTCGATCTAAACCATTGCGGGGAGCCCAGCCCCGATTTACCCAAAGAATCCGTCCACTATCCAGCCTTAATGGCATCAAGACATAAAACCCAGCCTGAGCCGCCTCTCCGTCTTTAGGGACCGGCTGTGGACGGTTATCCAGCCAAATTGCCTCCTCTGGAATAAAAATGCCTTGCGCAACCATGCGTCGCTGATTGGTCTCAGCCAAAGTCCAGTCTTGCGCGCCCGCCTGTAGCGCTGGCATGGCTTGCTTGGCGACTAAGTTGGCAGCGAGCATAATCTTTTCATTGGCTCTGCGTAACTGCCAAAAGCCTGCACTGCTGCAAATGATGATCGTGATTAAGGCTGCTAAAGTAGCAACTATGCGCTTAGTAACGAGGCTAGAAAAAATATTCAATTGAGGATGTTGAAATGAAGTGGATTATTCCCATCGTACTGCTAATGATCGTTGGAAGCTTGGGCTCAGCCCTGTATTACATGATGAAAGGTAAAGGCTCTAGCCCAAAAATGGTGTATTCCTTAATGTTCCGTATTGGGCTATCACTGCTGCTATTCATCGGTATTTTGCTTGCGTATTACTTTGGACTCATACAGCCTACCGGTATCCGGGTTGGCAGCAACTAAAGAAATCAATTACGCCGTAAAACAAATCGGGGCTTAAAGCCCCGATTCTGATTTAACTTACATCCAGTAAACGCAGATGTATAAACCGAGCCAGACAACGTCAACAAAGTGCCAGTACCAAGCGGCACCTTCAAAGGCAAAATGGTGCTCAGGGGTAAAGTCACCACGAATCAAGCGACGCAATACGATTGCCAACATGGTGCCGCCTAAGAACACGTGGAAGCCATGGAAGCCCGTCAGCATGAAAAAGGTTGAGCCATAAACACCTGAGGTCAATTTCAGATTGAGCTCATGATAGGCATGGTAGTACTCAAAGGCTTGGAAGCACAAGAAAACAAAGCCGAGGCCTACTGTTGCTGCTAAGCCAACAATAGCTTGCTTCATATGATTCTTCACTAATGCGTGGTGTGCAAATGTGATGGTGACACCAGAACTCAACAACAATAAGGTGTTGATAGTAGGAATTGGCCAAGGACCCATTGTTTCGAATGGAGCAACCAAACCAGCAGGGCCATCATTAGGCCAAACTGCGGTGAAATTGGGCCAAATCAACTTGCTTTCAACATCGCCCATCCAAGGCATCGCGATATTTCTGGCATAGAACAAGGCAGCAAAGAAAGCGCCGAAGAACATGATTTCAGAGAAGATAAACCAGGCCATCGACCAACGATAGGAGACGTCCACATTCGCGCCATTTTTACCGGCATTAGACTCTGCAATCGTATCGCCAAACCAGTTGTAAAGCACATACAAAACCCACACAATGCCAGCGATTGACAAGGGGCCGCCCCAAGCTGCGTGATTGACCCATCCGACCATGCCGAAGCCAAAACCGATCAGGCCGATCGCAGCCATCACCGGATGTCTAGATAGGCCGGGAACGAAATAATAAGGGGTTGAATTGGATGACATCTGATTCTCTCTATTCAATCAAAAAATTATTAATGGGATACCACTGCTTTCACAATTAACAAAAGGGTACCCATGAAAACCAAAGCCCCAAGCACACCCGCAATGATAATGTGAACAAAACTTATTGAAGCAACATCATCTTGAAGGCCTGCTTTTTTGCGGACCCCCAAAAAAGCCCATAAAACTGCTTTCATGGACTTCAAAAAACTACTCTTTTTCATATCGTCGTCTTTGATTTTGGCGTTGTCGCTCCTGGAGCTGCTGGAGGCACACCAACTTCAAAGAAGGTATATGACAAAGTAATGGTTTTGACATCGTCCGGCAACCCAGAGTCAATCACAAATACCACTGGCATTTTTCTAGTTTCGTTAGCAGCTAAGGTTTGCTGTTGAAAACAAAAACACTCCAGCTTGGTAAAAAATTCTGTGGCGATTTTTGGTGCATAGCTGGGAATGGCTTGGGCTTGCACTGCACGATCTAATCTATTAGAGACCTCATACACAATTTCAGTCATCTCGCCTGGATGAACTTCCAAATAATTCTTCATCGGATGAAAACTAAACGGCCCCCGGCTGTTGGAGTCAAACTCAACAGTCACTTTACGTGAGTAATCCACTTGAGTGTTGCCTACTTTATTAGCGCTATAGGCTCTGACACCATAGTCATTCTTGCTAGTAACCACATTGATACCTGTTACTTCGCATAATGCTTTGTATAGGGGAACTAGCGCATACCCAAAACCAAACATCAACACGGAAGCGATTAAGAGCTTCAGCATGATTTGGCGGTTGAGATTTTGAGAAATGGACATTGAGCAGCGTAGGTTTAACTTAAGAGGCTATGTTTAAGCACGATGCCAATGAAGAAAACAATAGCAATACTTAAAAGTACAAACCCCAACCGCCGGTTATTGGCAACTGAGGTTTGTTGTTGAGCAGATTTAAATTCCTGCTTCATGTAATTGTTCAGCGTTTGGAGGAGTCTCAAAAGTATGATGAGGCGCTGGGGAAGGAACTGTCCACTCTAGGCCTTTTGCACCATCCCAAGGCTTCATTGGCGCCTTTTGACCTTGGCCACGATAAGCAGGCAATGCTACGAAGAAAAGGAAGTAAACCTGGGACAAACCAAAACCAAGCGCGCCAATTGAGGCAATCATATTGAAGTCCGCGAACTGGGTTGGATAGTCAGCGTAACGACGTGGCATACCTGCTAAACCCAAGAAGTGCATTGGGAAGAAGGTGATGTTGAAGAAAATCATGGAAGCCCAGAAGTGAATCTTGCCACGCGTTTCGTTAGCCATCATGCCGGTCCACTTTGGACACCAGTAATAGAAACCAGCAAACATTGCAAATAAAGAACCTGCGACCAATACATAGTGGAAGTGAGCAACAACGTAATAGGTATCTTGCAAGCCAATATCGATTGGCGCCATTGCCAAAATTAAGCCAGTGAAACCGCCCATGGTAAATACGAAGATAAAGCCAACGGCCCACAACATTGGTGTTTCAAAGGTCATCGAACCCTTCCACATGGTTGCGACCCAGTTAAAAATCTTTACGCCAGTTGGTACGGCAATCAACATCGTGGCGTACATGAAGAAGAGTTGGCCTGTTACTGGCATGCCCGTTGCAAACATGTGGTGTGCCCATACGATGAAGGACAAGATAGCGATCGATGAAGTTGCATAAACCATCGAGCTGTAACCGAACAAGGTTTTTCTGGAGAAGGCTGGAACGATTTCACTAATGATTCCGAAAGCAGGAAGAATCATGATGTAAACCTCTGGGTGACCAAAGAACCAGAAAATGTGCTGGAACATCACTGGATCACCACCGCCAACTGCGGAGAAGAATGAAGTGCCGAAGTGACGATCAGTTAAGACCATCGTAATCGCGCCGGCTAAAACAGGCATCACAGCAATCAATAAATAGGCTGTAATCAACCAAGTCCAGCAGAACATTGGCATCTTCATCAGCGTCATGCCTGGAGCGCGCATATTCAAAATGGTGACAATGATGTTGATCGAACCCATGATGGAAGAAGCACCCAGCAAGTGGAGGGCAAAAATTGCCATATCCATACCAGGACCCATTTGCGAGGTCAATGGTGCATAGATGGTCCAGCCGCCCGCAGGAGCACCACCAGGAGCCAAGAATGAGCTCAATAATAAAGTTGCAGCTACCGGCAGAATCCAGAAGCTGAAGTTGTTCATCCGAGCAAATGCCATATCAGATGCGCCAATTTGCAATGGCACCATCCAGTTAGCAAATCCAACGAAAGCAGGCATGATGGCACCAAACACCATCACCAATCCGTGCATGGTGGTTAACTGATTGAAGAACTCAGGGCGGAAGAATTGCAAACCAGGCTGGAACAACTCCAAACGAATACCCAAAGCCATCGTTCCGCCAGCCAGCAAGCTAACGAAAGAAAAAATTAAGTACATCGTGCCGATGTCTTTGTGGTTAGTAGCAAACAACCAGCGACGCCAACCATGTGGCGTGTGATCATCATGCGCATGATCATGTGCGTGATCGAGAGAGCCAGTAACTGTGTTCATGTTTACTCCGGTTTCGTTTTTTCTGTATTGATAGATTAATTACTTACTTACCACTATGTGCCGTAACAATGTCTTGAGTCTGAATTACCTCACCAGTATGGTTGCCCCATGAGTTTCTGGTGTAAGTAATAACAGCAGCAATATCAGCGTCTGATAAAACACCGCCCCACTTTGGCATTGCATTTTTACCGTTGAGCAGGATATAAAACTGACCCGCTTTAGGTCCATTGACAACCTTGCTTCCATCAAGAGCAGGGAAGGCGCCAGCACCTTTACCATTAGGCTGGTGACATGCTGCGCAATTCGCTGCATACACCTTTTCACCGCGAGCTTTTTGTTCTTCAAGGGTATAAACCTTGGATGGATCTTCTCCACCTGCAGCCATGGCTTTTTGTTTCTCAGCAACCCAGGCGGTGTAATCCTCAGCAGAAACTACCTTTACAACAATAGGCATAAATGCGTGCTCTGCGCCACAGAGCTCAGAGCATTGACCGCGGAAAGTACCGATCTTGTCTGCACGGAACCAGGTATCACGCACAAAGCCAGGTATCGCATCTTGCTTGACGCCAAATGCAGGAATAGTCCAGGAGTGAATTACATCATTCGCAGTAGTGATCATGCGAATTTTTTTGCCGACTGGTACGACCATTTCATTGTCGACTTCCATCAAATAGGTATTTGATTTTGGTGCCAAGTTGTTAATGGCTTCGCGTGAAGTTGAGAGCGTGGAAAGGAAGTTAATACCTTCGCCTTCGCCTTTAATATAGTCGTATCCCCATTTCCACTGATAGCCAGTGACTTTGATAGTGATATCAGAGTTGGTGGTGTCTTTCATTGCTACAACAGTTTTGGTAGCTGGCAAAGCCATGCCAATCACAATTAATAATGGCACTACAGTCCAGATAATTTCAACAGTAGTGCTTTCATGGAAAGAGGCTGATTTGTGACCGAGTGATTTACGGTGCTTAAGAATGGAGTAAAACATCACTCCGAATACGCCAATAAAAATGACCGCACAAATGATGAGCATCATGATGTGCAAACCATGAATTTGCTCCATGATTTTTGTTGCAGGTACAGCAAAATTGATTTGATTTACGGCTGGGCCGCCAGGCATGTTTTCTGAAGCGTTTGCAAGCGTTATGCCCAAACTCGCTAAAAGTGTTAGCGCAGCCTTAGTGACTTTTCCAAATAAATTCATCTTATTCTCTATTTATTGTCCCTAGCAAATTGAACAATCTTGCTTGGGATGCTCAAAAAGCGGTATCTAGCCAATACATCCAGCGGTAATTATAGGGTGAATTAACAGCTTCAACAATTGAGCCCCTCGAAGAGCAAAAGGATGATTAGTGGCTCAAAATGATAGTAAGCACTTACATTTAATTAGGATCACGCCTTGTCTTGCGCTGAATTTGCCGGGGATCAATATAAGCCAGCTGATCTTTGGCTCTAGTGAGGTGCTTACCGATAGCCCACGCATGTCCGTAGACCACCTCAAGTGTCATTTTTTTTGGTAAATCTGGAGAAGCCGCCTGCATTTGAGGTGCTTGAGTCATTAATTGCAAAGCAACAGAGTCTGCGATCAAAAGAGTATTTGATTCGTATTCCAAATGAACATACTCCATGTCCATCACCGGCTCTGAAAAGCCTTCTGATAGCACTGCGTCACCCATATCGTGCATATCCCAAGGACTCGCCAACTTTTGTAGAACCCCCTCTAGCCCAGGTATGCCAATCAACTCTTTACCAGTATCAGGGCCTAAGTAGGCAAAGGTCAGAAGCCCACCCTCCCGCAGCACTCTCCAACATTCCTGTAAAAAATGTTTTGGGTCAGGAAGGTTTTGTAGAAGCAAATCGCTAAAGACCACATCAACCGAATCATCCGGAAGATCAATGTGCCCAGTCTGTCGATAACGCTCTAAAGAAAACTGATTTCCTCCGCAAAATATTGCGCGCGATTTTCGAAACATCTGAAAGCACCACGAATCCCAAGCACTCATGGTGGGTTCTGAAGCGCTATTGATACTCACACCCGGAAATCGCTTAGCTAAAAGTGCAGCATGCTTCCCCGGAAAATCCGGAATCACCAGCAGATCATTTACATCAAGCTTAACGATTTCTAGCTTTTGCATCATCCGACTTGCAATTTCGGATTGAAGCCATCTTAAGGGTCGGGTCATGTGCTCAGTATACTCAGCGGCCCATGTTTTCAATAGCAAAACTATTGCCCAACGCTTGCATTATTTGCGAGTCTTTTCAGGATGATCTCGTTTGCCTAGGATGCTTGAAAAAACTCTCTGATGAGGCTCTTTGTCATTATGAATGTTGCAGACAATGCGGCATCTGCTTAACTGCAGTCGAACTTAGTGCAGGCAAGTGTGATGAATGTCGACTAGAACCACCCCACTTTGATGAGAGCGTTTGTCTTGCATCTTACGAAAGCGGTTTGCAAAAATCCCTACATAATTTGAAATACACCAAGCGCATCAGTGTGGCGCATGGCTTAGCCAGCACTTGGAATCACATTCTGGCATCGCGCTTAGATTATGTTGAAATTGACTTAGCAATGCCTGTGCCGCTGAGTCAGAAAAAATTATGCGAGAGAGGTTTCAACCAAAGCTGGGAAATTCTGCGTCGCATACAAGTACCCAAAACCATTCAAAAATTAGCGTGTGTGCTGCAAAGACATCATGCGCCACATGACCTTGTAGGATCTGACAGCACTTCACGAGCAGAAACGGTCAAAGATATGTTTTATCTCAATCCCCGCTTTAAAGATTCCATCAAAGGCCGGCACGTGGTGATTTTTGATGATGTGATGACAAGCAAAGCCACTTTGAATGAAATTGCTGCTGTTCTGAAGGACAATGGAGCTTCACGAGTTCTGAATTGGGTTTTACTCAGAACCCCAAGATACATGACCAAAAGATTGCAGCATGTTTAATATTGTTTTATTCCAACCTGAAATCCCACCTAACACTGGCAATATCATCCGCCTGTGTGCGAACACTGGAGCATCGCTTCATTTAATTGAGCCTCTAGGTTTTCCGATGGAGGACGCAAAGCTTCGGAGAGCGGGTTTGGATTACCACGAATTTGCTAGCGTCAAAGTACATCAAAACTGGCAAGTTTTTCTCATGAATGAACAGCCCAAAATGGAGCGGGTGTTTGCGCTGACCACGAAAGGCTCTGGGCATTTTCATGCTGGCCATTATCAGCCAGGCGATTATTTTGTCTTTGGCTCTGAAACCAAAGGCATTACTGACGAAGTGAGAGATTCCATTTCTGCCCAAAACCGGATGCGCCTAGCGATGCAAGAGAGCAGTCGCAGTCTTAATCTTTCCAATACGGTTGCCATTGTTGTCTACGAAGCCTGGCGACAAAATGGTTTGCAAGGCGGTAGCTAGAAAATGAGCTGAATCAGACTTCTGTTGTTGGATCGCGACCCATTAATTTCTGCAAAGCTTCTTGCGCACCAACATGACCGGATAAAACTTCCGTCATCGCATTCGTAATAGGCATTTCTACCCCCAGGCGCGCCGCCAAATTGCTCACTGCCGAGGCACATAAAACGCCTTCAGCTACATGCCCTAGTCTATCTAATATTGTTTGTAGTGGCTGGCCAGTAGCAAGCGCTAAGCCCACTTGTCGATTTCTTGAAAGGTCACCGGTAGCTGTCAAGATCAAATCGCCAACACCCGTTAATCCCATACAGGTTTCTGAGCGTCCGCCGGCTGCTTTGACCAAACGCATCATTTCTGCCAAGCCTCGCGTGAGAACTGCTGCACGCGCATTCAGCCCCAAATTTAAGCCATCACTAATACCTGCCACAATCGCTAGTACATTTTTAATTGCGCCACCCAACTCAACGCCGATCAAATCATCGCTCGCATAGATTCGCATATTGCCATGATGAAAAGCGGTTTGCACAATCGTACATAGTTCATCTGATTGACTGGCCACCGTCAAAGCACAAGGCATTCCATTGGCTACCTCTTTGGCAAAACTGGGTCCAGACAACACACCGTATGCATGCTTAATACCTTTGTTATGCAAACGATCTTCTCGCTCTACGACTTGATGTGGCAAAAAGGTCGAGCTTGACTCTAAGCCCTTACAAAGCCAAACAATGTTTAAAGCATGTTTTGCAACTTGCAATACTTGAACAAGTGTCTCTGCTAAACCAGCCATCGGTGTTGCAATCACCAATAGATCATGCGAGCCTAAGCGATGAATCGCCTCAGAAAAGTTGGCTTCTAGACGAAGGCTCTTGGGTAATGTGAAACCAGGTAAGTAGGTGCGGTTCTCACCCTGTTTTTGGATATGCTCAATCTGCTCCAAGGAGCGCGACCATAAACAGACTTTGTCATGCTCAAGAAAACGAGCAGCCTGAACGGCCATCGCCGTTCCCCAGGCTCCAGCTCCAAGCAGCGTCACTTTCATGATCTGTTGGCCTTTTTAAGCAGCTTAGTTAGGAAGAATGATTTTGCTTTCTTCGGCGGAACTATCTTCTGAGCCCGCAGCAGCCTGTTGAGCCTGCATTAAGCGATGCTCATACATTCCGTGGAAATTGACTTCATTCAAATGAATTGGCTGGAAGCCAGCGCGGCTGATGGTGTCAGCAATATTGGAGCGCAAATAAGGATACAAAATCGTTGGGCAAGCAATGCCTAACATGGGATCAATTTGCTCAGGAGGGATATTGGCAAATTCAAAAATACCGGCTTGATTGGCTTCAATCAGAAACAATACTTTGCCTTCAATGCGAGCGGTAACAGTCCCAATAACGCAGACCTCAAATAATCCATCTGAAAGACGGGTGACTGCAATATCGATTTCCACTTGAACTTGTGGTTCTTTTGGAATCAATAATATTTCTGGCGCATTTGGCTGCTCCAAGGAAAGATCTTTTAGATAGACACGTTGAATCCGAAAGCTCGGGGCCTGATCTTGATCCAAACCGTCTTGAGTTGAAGTGGCTTTATCGCTCATGAAAATTCTCTCTATTGAATATTTACGCTAAAAGAAGGTCTAACTGTCCAGCACGATCTAGGGCTACCAGATCATCATATCCACCAACATGGGTATCGCCAATATAGATTTGTGGCACGGTTCTACGACCCGTTTTTGTCATCATGATTTCGCGCTGAGCTGGATCTTTGTCGATCAAAATCTTCTCTAGATTGCTTATACCTTTTTTCTGCAAAAGCTTTTCGGCCATCACGCAGTAAGGGCAAACTTGGGTGCTATACATCAAGACTTGTGGCATATTTTTTACTTAACTAAAGGCAAAGCGGCTGCTTTCCAAGCAGCGATTCCGCCGTCTAAGACGGCTACTTCAGCAAATCCAAGCGTTTTGACCACTGCAACAGCCTTGCGGGAGTCGCTACCATTCTCACAAATTAAGACCACTGGATGCTTGCGATCCAGCTTGAGCTTACCCATCTCAGCCCCCAAGGTGGCTGCAGCGACGAATTTCGCCCCAGGCAAGTGACCTGCTTTAAAGGCATCTTCAGAGCGCAAATCAAAGACATAGGCCTTACGACGATTGATCCAAATCGTCGCCTCGGTTGGAGAGAGGCCCTTTCCACTGATAAGCGTAGATAATGTGGGTAGGAAGAGTGCGATACCTGAAACAGCTAGTAAGGCAATCAGCGCTAAATTGTCAATTTGAGTGAAAAAGTTCATCACCAGATTATAGAATGGCTCTATGAAACAACTTGTTCTTATTCGTCACGGCGAATCCGCTTGGAATCTTGAAAACCGCTTCACCGGCTGGGCCGATGTTGATTTGACCCCAAATGGGGCAAAACAAGCGCATGCTGCAGGTGAAAAGCTTCTCAAAGCGGGTTACGTATTTGACATCGCCTATACCTCCGTTCTCAAGCGTGCGATCCGAACCTTGTGGGGCGTTCAAGATGCTATGGACCTCATGTGGATTCCGGTGGTCCATAGTTGGCGTTTAAATGAGCGTCACTATGGCGCATTAACGGGTTTGAATAAAGCAGAGACTGCAACTCAGTATGGTGACGAGCAAGTCCATATTTGGAGAAGGTCATATAACATCCGCCCTCCTCTATTAGAGACGCATGATGAACGCAATCCCCAAAAAGATCGCCGCTATGAAAAACTCCACCCCTCTGAAGTGCCGCTTGGAGAATGCCTGGAAGACAATGTCGAGCGGGTCCTACCATTGTGGAATGAGTCGATCGCCCCTGCACTCAAGGGTGGCAAGCGAATTGTCTTGGTTGCACACGGCAATAGCATCCGGGCACTCATCAAATACTTAGATCAACTTTCTGATGAAGCCATCATGGAAGTGAACATTCCCAATGGTATGCCCTTGGTATATGAGCTTGATGACAATCTCAAGCCCATTCGCCATTTCTATTTAGATTAAAAAAGAAAAAATATGCGCCAATTTTTAAAGAATTTTGCCCTCATTGCAATTGGCTTAATTGCTGGAGTTGCAGCAACGATTCAATTGTCGGCAACTGCCCAACAAAATACAACTCTGCCTTTAGATGAGCTTCGCACCCTCTCTAACGTATTTGCCCAGATCAAACGTGAATATGTTGAACCAATCGAAGATAAGCAATTATTAACAGATGCAGTAAAGGGTATGGTCAGTAGCCTTGACCCTCACTCCACATTTCTAGATAAAAAAGATTTTGAAGAGATGCAGGAGCTAACTACAGGTAAGTTTGCTGGTCTCGGAATTGAAATCACCTCTGAGGATGGCTTGGTGAAAGTCTTGAATCCCATTGAAGGCAGTCCCGCAGAGCGTGCTGGCCTTCAGGCTGGGGATTTAATTACTCGCTTAGACGACAAGCCTGTCCGTGGCATGTCTCTTGATAAAGCCGTTCGAACCATGCGTGGCACTCCTGGTACAAAAATTACTTTGACCATTTATCGCAAGAGCGAAGAACGGACATTTCCTGTCACAATCACTCGCGCAGAAATTAAAGTGCAATCAGTCAAAGCCAAGATTTTAGATAAGGATATTGCTTGGGTGCGCGTCACCAGCTTTCAAGAGCGAACCGTTCCAGATCTTGCTAAAAAACTGACTGAGTTGGCAGCGCAAGATCCCAAGCTAAAAGGGATTATCTTGGACCTTCGCAATAATGGTGGTGGCCTCTTACAAGGTGCAGTCGGTGTTGCAGCGGCATTTTTACCAAACGATGCAGTGATTGTTTCTACCAAAGGTCAAACGCAAGATTCAAAGCAAGTATTTAATGCCACTCCAGCCATGTATCGATTAAATGAGCCTGGCGATCCCCTTGCTGGCGTCCCTGAAATCTTTAAGAAACTTCCGATGGTAGTTTTGGTAAACGCCTACTCTGCTTCAGCCTCTGAAATTGTGGCAGGTGCTCTACAAGATTACAAACGTGCAACGATTATCGGTAAGACCACCTTTGGTAAAGGTTCCGTACAAACTGTGCGCCCCCTCACCAATGACAGCGCCCTCAAGATTACGACTGCTTACTACTACACACCTAATGGCAGATCTATTCAAGCTTTTGGTATTAAGCCTGACATTGCGGTAGATCAAAGTAAAGATGGCGATCCAGATGATGTCCTGATTACTCGCGAGGTAGATAGCGAGAAACATCTTCGTAATAAACAGGCATCTGAAGAAAAATTAATTGCTGATCGTGAAAAGCGTCGTTTAGAAGAGATGCAGCGCATTGAAGAAAAAAATGCAAAGAAGACCGATCAAGAAAAAGAAGCTGAAAAGGCTAAGGCTAAAAAGCCTATCGAACTTGGTAGTCCTGATGACTTTATGCTCGAGCAAGCTGTCTCCTACTTAAATGGTGGCACTGTTAAGCGTTCTGCTTCCAAACTCGAATAAATCCGTTAGCACCTCTCGAGATAGAAAATGAATGATGAACAGCTACTGCGCTATTCAAGGCACTTGCTTCTCGAAGAGATTGATGTTGCTGGCCAAGAAAAACTGCTTGCCTCACACGCAGTCATTATTGGTGCAGGAGGACTTGGCAGTGCTGCAACCCCCTACCTAGCTGCAGCAGGTATCGGCAAACTGACTTTGGTTGATCATGACCAGGTTGATTTAACCAATCTTCAACGGCAAGTGATGCACTCCCACAAAACGATTGGGCAAAATAAAGCTGCATCTGGAAAACAATTTCTGGAGCAGCTGAATAGCACGATTGAACTCATTGCTGTTGAGGAAAGGGCAAGCGCCGAGTTGCTGAATCTACTTCTGCCAACAGCACAGATTGTCTTGGATTGCACTGATAACTATGCGACAAGACAGCTCATCAATCTCGCTTGTGTCGAGCACCAGTTGCCCTTGGTTTCAGGAGCTGCGCTTCGCTTTGACGGCCAGGTGAATGTCTTTGATATTCGTAGTCCTGAATCACCCTGCTATGCCTGTATCTTTTCTCCAGAGGAGCAGTTTGAAGAAACAAATTGTGCAAGTATGGGTGTCTTTGCCCCACTAGTAGGCATCATTGGGAGCATTCAAGCAGCCCAAGCCCTTCAACTCCTGATCGGCTTTGGTGATCCATTGATCGGCAGAATGCTGCTTTGGAATGCGCTCACCACCCAAATCGATGAAATTCGCTTAAAACGCAATCCTGAATGCTCAGTTTGTGGCAATCGTCACTAAACCGATTTACTAAGTGAATCTAACTCGCTAAGAGGTGCTCAAGCGCGATCGCCTGAGCCTCTGGCTCAACTGCTTTCAGTATTTCAGGGAGGTGAGATTTGAGCTCACTGACATTGGCCTTCAGTATCTCACGCTTCACCAGTAAAAGTTGACTGAAGTGCATGGAGAAGTCAGTTAAGCCCATTGCCAGTAATAGCTTAGTCAATGTAGGGTCGCCAGCCATCTCACCACAAATAGCAATCGGTGTCTTCGCTTCATTTGCCTGGGTGATGATGGTGTAAAGCAAACTCAAGATGGCGGGATGCAAAGGGTCATACAAATGTGCCACGGCATGATCAGCCCGGTCAATTGCTAGAGTGTATTGAATTAAATCGTTTGTCCCAATCGATAAAAAATCAAAGTGGTGAATGAATAAAGGAAGCGTCAAAGCAGCCGCAGGGATCTCAATCATGGCTCCAACTTGGATGTTGGGATTAAATGATTGGCCTCGTTGATGCAACTGCAGTTTGGCCTTTTCAATCAAGCGAAATGTTTCATGAATCTCTTTTGCATGCGCCAGCATCGGAATCATGATCCGAGCCTGTCCATGAGCTGATGCCCGCAAAATTGCTCTTAATTGCGTTAGGAAAATTTCTGGTTCAGTGAGGGACCAACGAATCGCTCGCAAGCCTAATGGTGAAGTTCCTGTTTGCGATAAATCACTGCCAGCCCCAAGGGCTTTATCTGCGCCCACGTCTATCGTCCTGATATTCACTGGCAAGCCATGCATTAATTCGATAACGCGCCGATATTCCTCGTATTGTTGCTCTTCATCTGGCAATGCCTGATTACGATCCATGAATAAGAATTCAGAACGAAATAAACCCACACCGACCGCCCCAAACTCAACAGCCTGAATAGCATCTTCAGGAAGCTCAATATTGGCAAATAATTCAATGGCTACTCCATCTGCTGTACAGGTTTTGGAGTGCTTCAGATTCTGTAACTTACTAGTTTCTTCGATTGCTTTGACTTGAAGAGCGCGATACTCAGCTAATAATTGCTCATCTGGAGCAACGATCACTACCCCATGCTCTCCATCCAAAATGAGCCAATCGCCATGCCGAATCATTTCACTAGCGTGTCGCACGCCAAGCACTGCAGGTATTTCCATACTGCGCGCCACAATGGCGGTATGCGAGGTCTTACCTCCGAGATCCGTTACAAAGCCCGTGAAAGCATGTTCTTTAAAACGCAACATATCATGCGGAGCAATGTCATGCGCAACGATAATGGCATCTGCTCCAAGCTCGCTCGTTGGTAGAGCATCGGGTTCTTGTAAAGAATCGGATTGCTGATTACTAAGAGCCTTTAAAACACGCTCAGCCACCTGACGAATATCATTTGCACGCTCTTTGAGATAGGCATCCTCAATCTCAGAAAACTGCTCGAGTAAATCATTCAATTCGGTTGTCAGGGCCCAGGCTGCATTTAAGCGCTCAGTCCGAATCAGCTTGAGTGGTTTTTCAGCAAGTGCAGGATCGGCCAGAATCATGCCATGAACATCCAAGAAAGCCGCCATCTCCTGAGGGGCATCTTTAGGCAGGCCTTTGCGCAACTGATCTAGCTCTAAACGAACTTGCTCAAAGGCATCTAATAATTTTTGCGCTTCCGCTTCTTCTTTGCCCGGCTCAATCACATGGTGACTGACCTCTAATGCCGCACGCGAAATCAACACTGCCTTGCCAATTGCAATACCCTTCGATACCGGAATACCGTGCAAGGCAAATGTCATGGTTATTCAGCCTCACCAAAACGATTATTAATCAGCTCGGTTAAGGCCTGCATGGCCTCATCCGCTTTATCACCAATCGTTTCAAGCGTCACAGTACTGCCAATACCGGCGGCTAACATCATGACACCCATAATACTTTTTGCATTAATTTGACGTCCATTGCGTGATAGCAATATTTCACAGGGAAACTCAGCCGCTAGTTGAGAGAGCTTAGCAGAGGCCCGAGCATGTAATCCAAGCTTATTCACAATCTGAATATCGGCAACTGGCATTTATGTTTGCTCCTGAATTTTTTCTGTGGCAACTTTATTTCCCAAGCGAAGGATTCCGTTTTGACCGCCTTGCAAGGCCTTGAGGGCCAAAGAATCTAGCCCATCTTCTCGGTGTGAAATACAACGCATCAACATTGGCAGATTTAAGCCTGCCAAAACAATGACTTTTGGATGCAGACCAGATGACGAGCCACTGGTCTCTAATTTAGTGGCCACATTAGCAGGAGTGGCGCCCATCACATCGGTTAGTACTAGAACTCCATTGCCATTATCAACTTCATTCGCCGCTTGTAGCACCCGCTCAAAACTGACCTTTGTATCCTCATAAGGTGGAATATCAATTGCCCTGACTCGCTCAGGCGATTTACCAAAAATGTGCTCTGCAAACCCGTACATGGCACTTGCTACCGGAGTATGCGCAACAATAATAATTCCAGCCATTTTTATTTCAATGCTTTCTCTAAAGCCTCTAGCCAAAACTGAGCTACATCAAAGCCACTTTGCTCAGTTATCTCAACAAAACAAGTCGGGCTTGTGACATTGATTTCAGTCAAATACCCGCCAATTAAATCTAATCCTACTAAAAATAAACCGCGTTGATTCAGCAATGGGGCCAACTTTTGTGCAAGGCCTAATTCTTGAGGAGTGAGCTGCATTGCCACCCCCTTACCTCCAGCAGCTAAGTTACCCCGAATCTCACTCCCCTGCGGGATACGGGCCAAGGCAAAAGGCACTACCTCACCGCCAATCAAAAGCACCCGCTTGTCACCCTGCGCAATCTCTGGCAAGAAACGCTGAATCATTAAGGTTCTAGAGCCATTCTCTCCCAGCGTTTCAACAATACTTGCCAAGTTGAGGCCATCAGCCCCGACACGAAACACACCCATTCCACCCATACCATCCAATGGCTTAATGACAATATCGCGATGCGCTTCATGAAACTTCACTACGGCAGAAAGTTCACGAGTCACTAAAGTTGGGGGGGTAAGCTCAGGAAATTCAGTGATCGACAACTTTTCTGAATGATCACGAATGGCGTTTGGGTCGTTGAATACCTTCGCACCTTGACGTACAGCCGCCGACAAGAGCCAAGTGGTATTCAGGTATTCAATATCAAAAGGAGGATCGGTACGCATCAGTACTGCAGAAAAATCTTTTAGAGCACGTGCCTCGGTTTTGCTCAACTCAAACCAAGAATGTCCACTGGGCTTGATTGCTAGCGCTTGGCAATCAGCAATGACTGTCTCGCCGCTCCAAAGAATATTGCGACTTTCTGCAAACCATAATTGATGCCCTGCTGTCTGGGCAGCGCGCATCATCGCCAAGGTGGAGTCTTTCGAGACCTTAAAACTCTCGAGTGGATCGGCAATAAATAAAAAATCCATTCATCTACCTCTATATCGCCATTAGCAATGCAGGCACATTAAACGACTTCAGCATCAGGATCGGTCCGCTCCAACTCCAGAGAGGCGGCCAATAAAGCCAGACGAGCAACAACGCCATACAGATAAAAACGGTTTGGTGCTGCGCTACCGGGCTTGGCCTGCAGATCAGGCATTGAGTTTTGCTCAAAAGCCAGTGGTACGAAATGCATTCCAGGGGCATTGAGGTTTTCATCTGGTCCACGATCAGTATGAACACGATAGAAGCCACCAATGACATAACGATCAATCATATAAACCACCGGCTCCGCCACAGCTTCATTAACTTTCTCAAAGGTGTAGACACCCTCTTGGATCAATACATCGTTGACCTCAAGACCTTCCTTGATAACGCTCATTTTGTTGCGATCTTTGCGATTGAGATCTTTTAGCTGCGCAGGATCATGTACCACCATGACTCCCATGCCGTAGGTGCCAGCATCGGCTTTGACTACGACATAAGGTTTCTCTTTAATGCCGTACTCACGATATTTCTTGGCAGTCTTTTTCAGAATCTGCTCAACAGCTGTTTGTAGCTCGTCTTCACCCCTGCGCTCATGAAAGTTCACATTCTTACAGCTCGTGAAAAAGGGGCTAATCATCCAAGGATCGATATCGACCACTTTAGAAAACTTCTTCGCAACCTCTTCGTAGGCTGCAAAGTGATTTGATTTACGACGAGTCTGCCAGCCTGCGTGCAAGCCGGGCAATAAATACTGCTCATAAATATTTTCTAGAACAGGAGGAATTCCTGCAGATAAATCATTGTTGAGCAAAATGGAACAAGGATCAAAATCTTTCAAGCCGAGGCGCTGCTTCTTCAAACCCAAGCGCTCTAAAGGCTCCATCAATAAACGATTGCCGTCGGGCAACTCAATCCAAGTTGGTTTCTGAATCTCGTCTGACAAAGTACCTAAACGGACATTCAAACCTGCTTGACGCAAGATAGAAGATAAGCGAGCAATATTTTGCAGATAGAAGGTATTGCGGGTATGACGCTCCGGAATCAATAATAGATTCTTTGCTTCAGGGCAGATCTTCTCAATTGCAGCCATCGCTGCCTGAACGGCAAGAGGCAACATCTGGGGCGATAAATTATTAAATCCGCCTGGGAATAGATTGGTATCTACTGGCGCGAGCTTGAAACCCGAATTTCGGAGATCAACTGAGCAGTAAAACGGAGGGGTGTGCTCTTGCCACTCCAGCCTAAACCAGCGCTCAATTGTTGGGGTTGCTTCTAGAACCTTGGACTCGAGCTCGAGCAAGGGACCGCTAAGGGCTGTGATGAGATGTGGAACCATTTCACCATTGTAAGATTATTAAAAGAAAGACGCGGAATCCAAGGATTCCGCGCTTAAAAATCAGGCAACCTGAAGGCCGCCTGATTGAGGGGTAATGAACTAATTAAGACTCGTAAGCTGATTCTTCGTGGGAAGCAATATCCAGGCCTTCGCGCTCTTCTTCTTCCTTAACACGCAGACCAATAACCATATCGATCAACTTAAAGGCGATGAAAGAAACTACGCCAGACCAGATCAAGGTAGTAATCACGCCTTGAGCTTGGATCCACAATTGGCTGGCAATAGAGTAATCAGGGGCAACTGCATTAGCAACATAATCCCAGATACCTGTGCCACCCAATGCTGGGTCAGCAAACACACCGGTTAACAAGGCGCCCAAGATACCACCAACGCCGTGTACACCGAATACATCTAAGCTATCGTCAGAGCCCAAGATTTTCTTGAGTCCTGTTACGCCCCACAAGCAAACTACACCTGCAGCAACACCGATAGCGAGAGCACCCATTGGGCCTACAAAGCCAGCAGCTGGAGTAATAGCAACCAAACCTGCTACGCAACCAGATGCGCCACCTAACATGGATGGCTTGCCTTTGAGAATCCACTCAGCACATGACCAGCCGATAACAGCTGCAGCAGTTGCCAAATAGGTGTTAACGAAAGCCAATGCAGCACTACCGTTAGCCTCAAGAGCTGATCCAGCATTAAAGCCAAACCAACCGAACCACAAGAGTGCAGCACCAGACATAACGTAAACCAAGTTATGTGGCTTCATTGGCTCTTTGCCGTAACCCAAACGCTTACCGATAACGAAGGAGCCAACCAAACCAGCGATAGCAGCGTTGATATGAACAACGGTGCCACCAGCAAAGTCGAGAATACCCTTCTGCCACAACCAACCAGCACGAGCTGTAATAGCGTCGAGTGATGCGGCATCTTTGATGTCATCAGGACCAGGCCAGAACCAAACCATGTGTGCGATTGGCAAGTAGCTGAATGTGAACCAGAGGATCATGAAAATCAAAATTGCAGAGAACTTAGCGCGCTCAGCGAATGAACCAATGATCAAACAGCAAGTAATTGTCGCGAACACAGCTTGGAAAGCCATGAATACGTACTCAGGAATACCAACACCCTTTGAGAAGGTTGCTGCAATAGAGTCTGGAGTCAAGCCAGCCAAAAAGAGTCGATCTGTTCCACCGATGAATGCTCCGCCTTCCGTGAACGCCAAACTGTATCCATAAAGCGACCAGAGTACCGTTATCACTGAGAAGATCATGAAGCACTGCATACAAATAGACAGTACGTTTTTGCTACGTGTCAGACCGCCGTAGAACAAAGCCAAACCAGGAAGGGTCATCAACAGCACGAGTGCTGTAGAAATCAACATCCAAGCGGTATCGCCTTTGTTTACTGTGTCGGCAGGAGCCGCAGCAGCTGGAGCGGCAGCAGGCGCAGAAACAGCAGGCTTCGCTGTATCAGCAAATACTGGTGCGCTAACCATGACACCGGTTGCGCCGATAGCCATAGCCATCGCGCTACCAGCGATAAGTCGTTTCATCCAAGTTAACATTTTCAACCTCTCTTTAAAGTGCTGACGCGCCGGTTTCACCGGTACGAATGCGAATGACGTGTTCAACAGGGGAGACGAAAATCTTGCCGTCGCCAATCTTGCCAGTTTTGGCGGACTTCTCAATCGCCTCAATAGCTTTTTCTAAGATGCCATCTTCAACAGCAGCTTCGATCTTTACCTTAGGCAAAAAGTCGACAACATACTCAGCGCCACGATACAACTCTGTGTGGCCCTTTTGACGACCGAAACCTTTAACTTCAGTAACGGTAATGCCCGAAACTCCCACTTCTGAGAGAGCTTCGCGCACTTCGTCAAGCTTGAATGGCTTGATGATTGCGGTGATTAATTTCATGCGTTTCTCCGTTCAGGGAAAGAATTAGAAAGTTTTTGTCAGAGCTACAACTGCGTTACCGCGACCTTGGTTACCACCGTTAGGAGTGGCATAAATGTAAGTGCTTCCAACCTTCTGAGCACTTGTACCAGTGTAGTAAGCAGAACCAGATAAGCCACCACCGAAGTCTTTAGTCAAGCCAAGCTTCCAGTCAGCGTAGCTTGAATTCCAAGTACCGGCATATGCACCGCTATTAACAACGATGTTATTTGGTACATATTGGTAACCAACGTGTGCATTTACAGTTACGCCGAACATGCCTGTGTCATAGTTTGCTGTCAAGTCTGGGTAGAAAGACCCGCTTGAATTGTAGATACCGAAGAGGTTAGTTACTGCATAGGAAAACTTCAAGAATCCAGTTGCAGGGCCAAATGTAAAGTTTTGCGCTGCATATAACTCAGTAGTGCTGGGATTTACACCGGCAGCTTGACGTGCTGTTGGATTTGCATTAACGGTAGCACTTGACTGAATTCCTGGCAGGCCAGATGTTGAGTAGTAATACTGCAAGACGCCGACGTCAGACGCAAAACCTTCACCGATCAATTCCTTCTTGAAGCCAGCATAAAAGTCCATCTCAATTGGTGCTGATACTCCAGCGACAGTTTTTGGATTACTAGAGGCACCATAACCATCATTGATCCAGCTAATGTTCGAGTTCCAGTTACCAATATATAAACCACTCTCATGAGCGTAATCAAATCCGCCCTGAATAGCTGGTTTGTTATTGGTTTGTGTCAAGCCACGATAAATATAGTTGCTTGCGACAGTCACGTTGGCAGTGATTGGGCTGACTTCAGGCGCATCAGCTGCTGGTGCGTCTTCCGCGAATGCTGATGCACACGCCAAGCCAGTCAACAAGCCTACAGCTACTGCAGAGATTGCTTTCTTTTGTAAAGATTTCATAAAATTACTCCTACTGGTTGTAAATAAAAAAGGGGTTAATGCATATTGCATGGTGCAATCATGAGGGTTTGTCATGAGACTGAAACTTTAGAATTCACCAATTCAATGCATATGCACCAAAATGGGACATAAATTACATTGAAAACTGCCATTTAGGCCAGTTTTAGGGTCTTTTTAGGCACGGCCACCTTAAATTCCCATCCAAATTAAAATGAATCCTGTGACTTTTAAGCAACATTAACCAATTTGGGCCCTTTAGATCATGCAAAAACCCGGTGAAATCCTCGAGCAAATTCAACGTATCGCAGGTGATATGCAAAACAAAGTGAGTGAGGCGATTAAAAATTCACCGGCGCAAGAGATCGAAAAGAATGTGCGCGCCATGATGAATCAAGGTTTTCAAAAAATGGATCTGGTTACTCGCGAAGAGTTTGAATTGCAATCCAAAGTACTTGCAAAGACTCGTGAGAAATTAGAAGCACTCGAAGCTAAAGTGGCTGCCCTGGAAAAGGCTTAATCGAGTTTGAACTCTTCAAAAAACGGTGAGAATGCTTCATTCGTTAAAACTGTTTTTGGATCTTCTTTGCTAGCGCCAGTTCTTAATACAGCCAGCTGATAAATCCATACGCCATTATTTTCAACAGCACTCTCAACCCACATTACGCGCATGAGTTGATGAGTTGGATTATTTTTTTCGCTTGATGGAAATTCTAAAAAATAATTCTTTGCCGCAATACGTTGTTGATTTGCATTGCGATAGTAGCTCTCTTGAGTCACTGCATTTTGCAGATTAACCCCGGCTCTGTTCAATACATTATTTTGCAGTTGCTCCAAAATCTTTGGCAAGAACTCTACTTGCTTTCCAACCAGATGAATACTGCTAACCGAGTAGATATCGTCACCAACTTTAGCAGCTTGGAGCACCTGATGAATCTCTTGATCTTGAAACGGAAGATTTCTTTCTAGCTTATCGGGCTTCGCTGGAAATAAAGTCGAATAACTTTCTTCAGGGGCTTGAACAGTGCGCCAATTCAAGCTTGGACTGCAAGCCAGCATTCCAAACGTTAATGCAATGCTCAATAGGGCTTGAGCAATCTTTGCTCTAAACAAGCCCAGCCTCGTGAGCTTGTTGATCGGCATGATAACTAGAACGTACCATAGCGCCAACAGCCGCATGGGAGAAGCCCATCTTGTAAGCTTCTTCTTCAAAATGCTTAAAGACATCAGGGTGCACATAGCGCATGACAGGCAAGTGGTGACCTGAAGGCGCCAAGTACTGACCAATCGTAAGCATGTCAATATTGTGCTCGCGCATATCGCGCATCACTGCCAAGATTTCTTCATCGGTTTCACCGAGACCCACCATCAGACCACTCTTAGTGGGAATATGGGGGAAGCGAGCCTTGAAATCTTTTAATAACTTTAGCGAGTGTAAATAGTCTGCGCCAGGACGCGCTTCCTTGTATAGACGAGGAACTGTTTCTAAATTGTGATTCATCACGTCAGGCAGACCCATGGGCGCATGCTCTGAAAAAATATCCAGGGCTTTATCTAGGCGCCCCCGAAAGTCTGGCACCAACACTTCAATGCGGGTCTTCGGTGAGAGCGCTCTACTTTGAGTAATGCAGTCAACATAATGCATCGCACCACCATCACGTAGATCATCACGATCCACGCTAGTAATCACGACGTAGTTGAGCTTGAGTGCAGCAATCGTCCTAGCTAAATTGTGAGGCTCTTTCTGGTCAAGTGGATCCGGCCTTCCATGACCGACATCACAAAATGGGCAACGGCGTGTGCACTTATCACCCATGATCATGAAAGTTGCAGTACCTTTACCAAAGCACTCGCCAATATTCGGACAGCTCGCTTCTTCGCAAACGGTTACCAACTCGTTCTCACGTAAAATCTTTTTGATCTCTGAAAAACGAGAATTGCCAGAGGCTGCCTTAACTCGAATCCAATCTGGCTTTTTTAGCATCTGCTCGAGCGGGACAATCTTGATCGGAATACGCGCCGTCTTCTCGCTCGACTTTTGCTTGCGAGAGGCGTCATAGTTCAGATCTTTGCGCTCTTCAATCTGGGGGTCGTTTTTATTGGTAGTCATTGATGAAGTCATTACTTCTGTAGGTGTCGCTTTAAGTTCTCCACTAACTTTTGGGAAACATTCTCTATATTGTCCTTGATCCCTAAGGTTTGCATATCCACTGTCCGCAAACCCTCATATCCACAAGGGTGGATACGGCCAAAAGCCGCCAAATCAGTCGATACATTTAAGGCTAAGCCATGATAAGAATAGCTTTTGGAGACTTTCAGACCCAAGGCAGCAATCTTCGCGCCTACCCACTCCTGTGGCACTTTTTCTTGCGCTGCTATATAGATACCGGGGGCGCCTGCCTGGCGCTCTGCTTGCAGTCCATATTCAGCCAGGGTATCCATCAGGGCTTGCTCAATCCTCGAGACTAGCTCTTTCACAAATATCCCAAGACGCTTCAGATCCAGAAGTAAATAGATCACGATTTGCCCAGGGCCATGATAGGTAATCTCACCACCTCGATCGACTTCAACCAGAGGTATATCAGCACTAGGCGAATGCAGGTTCTGTGGATCACCCGCGAGACCTAAAGTAAAGACAGGGTGATGCTCTAGCACCCAAATCTCATCAGAAGCATCGGCTGTTCGTTTCTGGGTAAATTCACGCATCGCTTCATAGGTTGCGGAATAGTCTACTAAGCCCAATTGCTTTACAAGAATACGCATTGATAAGATTAATTGCCGGTACTTGGCTCTTACAACACCATACTCACGAGGGGATGGGTTGATAGCGTTCTATATAACTCATCGAGTTGCTCACGACTTGTTGCATTAATAGGCAAAGTAATACCTAGGTAATTACCATCCTTAGAAGGCCTTTGCTCAACCTTGCTCTCATCAAAAATGGGGTCGAATTGTTTAGCGATGTGAATAATCGCTGGCAAATATTCAGGAACTGATTTACCCATCACCTTAATCGGAAAAACAGATGGGTATTCAATCAGGGATTTTTCTTCAGCCATTATTGACTCCGGTGATCAGGCATACCTAACCAGGCGCCTGTAATGATGTTACGAATCAAGTGAAGGCGCCGATGAAAAAAATGATCTGCTCCAGGAACCACTTGGACAATGAGCTCTTGAGGGCGCGCCCAATTTAAAACATCGATTAGGGGGATCGTTTCATCTAACTCGCCATGAATCAAAATCGTATCCGCCGGGACAGGAGCTAGCTCCCATTTGCCCGCAGCACTACCCACCATCACCAGGCGCTCGGCCGGACGCCCCAAGTCAATGAGTCGTTGGATTAAATGGCTACCTACAAAGCTCCCAAAGGAAAAGCCTGACACCACAAAAGGCAAATCATTCGCAGCGTTTACCCAATTCTGAGCTTGCGTCACTGGAAGGTTTGCCCAAGAAGATGGGGTTCGCATCCAGTCACTAATATGCAACAGGTCTTCCAGCTCACCGCGACCATCATCATGCACGCCAGCCGTTTCACCAACCCCCCGAAAGTTTGGGCGGACGCTAACATAGCCGAGCTGATTGAAGGCGCGCGCCATCGTTTGCGCAACCTTGTTGTCCATTGTGCCGCCCAGTAAGGGGTGAGGGTGTGCCACCAAAGCCAAGCCCCTGACAGGAAATGCGGGGTCAACTTTGAGCTCATCAGGCAGATCAATCGAGATTTGAATCGGACCAACAAGGCCGGCAATCGTCATCACTTGGGTGCGACTATTCATAAAAATATTCTTTAAATTAATTGCAAACGTTCAACTACACGTCCTTCAATTAGATGAGACTGAATGACCTCTTCAACATCTTCAGTATCTACAAAGGTGTACCAAATTCCTTCTGGATAAACGACCATCACAGGACCATCATTGCAACGGTCTAGGCAGCCGGCTTTATTCACACGAATCTTTCCAGGCCCGGCTAAGCCCAATTCTTTTACTCGGTTTTTGGCATATTCAAATAGTGCGAATGCATTGTGTTGAGCACAACAATTGTCACCGTTGCTACGCTCATTGAGACAAAAAAATAGATGGTGTGAGAAGCTCATAAGAAATTATATCGATCAATATTTCAGGCGAATGCTCAATTTATCCCACAATAGCCAAACTAAGGCTAGGGGTAGCCATGCTATGGAGACCCATTGCATTAAATCATTAAAGTGCAGTAAGCGTCCTTGATACCAATGGCGCAAGGTCAAAATAAAATAGGGGTTATCAGGTAATACATACATTGCTAAAGAACTCCCGAGTAAGCAGACCAAAGCCAGCCACGTTTTGAGAACTTTCGGTAACTGCAATGCCCATTTCAAAGTTACGCTAGCGATCAGCATCCCCCAGAGTGCGCCATCGGTCAACCAAAGCAAGCTGTACTCAGCGCCAAACTGTAAGGCGGTGAAGAGCGTCTTAATGAGAATAGTCAGCAATAGCAAGCCATTGAGGATGCGCCACTGTGGCGCCTTTGGTCTCATCCCCAGGGAAAGGAGTAAAGCAGCGCCCAGCCAGCAGATTGAGGTAATCAATGTCTCCTGCAAAAAATGGTTAACCACCGTCGTGCCCCAATCAATCGAGCCAAAAATGGCTTGCCCCCATACCCCAGTACCCAGCCAAGAGCTTTGCGGGTAAATCTGAGCCCAAGGAAAAAGCAGCAGTAAGGCACAAGCAATCCAATTCAGACCAAACCATTGGTCAAAACATCGCCTAATGACGCTTCCGGAAAGCCATTCTGGCCCCAAGGGGATAGCTAGCAAGCCTCCCAAGACACCACCCAGGATATTTGCCCACCAATCCATCTGACTCGGAATACGGGTCGGCAACCAGGTTTGAAGAGATTCCACGAGGAATGCCAATCCAGCGCTAGCCAAGAGCGCTAATCCCAAGGCTACAAAATTGCGCCAACGTGGATAGGCAGCAAAAACCAGCAAAAATCCCAGCGGGATATAAGCCAGGATATTGACCGAAACATCAAAGAGGGTAATGAATCGGGGTAATGGGGCATCCAACCAGGCCCAGGGGGCTAGGCTAGTTTCAAAGTCAAAATCAAAGGGATTCAGGCTCACATACAGAATTAATAGTGCATAGGCCAAACTCAATACCCTAGCCATAGGCATGGCCTGTACTGGCCAAACCAACTTCCGGGGTCTTTGATCTTGAGCTTGCATTCCCCCAATTCTAGGCTAGACCTTTCTACAATAGCCTAATGAGTAGCCATTGCATCCTTGAACGCGTCGCAGAGACCGAATCCACTAATGATGATCTTATGGCGCGCTGGCGTGCTGGTGAGTTAATTGATCCAATTGCGCGTCTGGCTCAACATCAGACCGCCGGCAAAGGTAGAGCAGGGAGATCTTGGTTAGCCAGTCCAAAGGATTCACTATGTTTTTCCTTGGCATACCCCTTCCACAGAAAACTCGCAGACCTCTCTGGTTTGAGCCTACTGGTCGGATTAGCAGCAATCTCAGGGATTTCGAAAGCACTAAATCTTTCAGAAGATATTCTCTACCAAAGGGGATTACGCCTCAAATGGCCAAACGATTTATTGCTAAATCAAGGAAAGCTAGGCGGCATTTTGATTGAAGGTGGTCAAACAAAAATCGGTGATCCAAGCTGGATGATTATTGGCATTGGGATCAATCTACAAAATGCGCATGCTTTTAATGAGGCATTGCAGCAAGAATATCCCATTACCGCATTAGATCAACTCCTCAATCCGCAAGAAACAGTGCCCGATGCAGAATGGATTTGGTTAAAAATGGTTGAGGAATTGGAATTTGTACTGTCTTATTTTGATCAAGCAGGTTTTAGCCAATATCAAAAACTTTGGATGCATTGGGATGCTTACCAAAATCATCCTGTCCGCATTACTGGAGCAGGCCAAGAAGTGATTGAGGGCATTGCGCGAGGAATCGATGCTTCTGGCGCTCTTAGATTAGAGACTGAAGAAAAAATGATCAGCATTCATGCGGGAGATGTTTCCTTGAGGATTACAAAATGAGTCTCTACTTATTGTTTGATATTGGCAATACCCGAATGAAATGGGCTGCGATTGAATCCACTCATAATCCCTCTGATCGTCAGAAAAAATTATGGGCTTACTCTGGTTCAATCAGTAGTAAATCTTTAGAGTCTGCTGAACATCGGGCTGAACTTGCTGACTACATTGCTAAGACCCTTCCCAAACCTGATGCCATTGCTTTTGCTTGCGTCGCCGGCGACAAAGCAATCGCCAATCTGAAAACGCTGTTTCCGCAATGGGATGATCTGGTCTGGCAAGAACTCACTGGCAACACTACATTCAATGGAATGCGGACGCTGTATCAAGAGCCTAAGAAGCTTGGGGCAGACCGCTGGGCTGGCCTCATCGGTGCTCGCGCACTATCCAGCGCCAATACTTTAGTGGTCAATAGTGGAACGGCAACGACGATTGATTTACTGGGAGCGAATGGCATACATTACGGCGGCTGGATTCTGCCAGGCTTAGATTTGATGCAATCCGGGCTGCAAGTAAATACTGCTCAGCTACCTCTAGCTATTCGTTCAGCCGAGCACTCCGGCTTTGGACTCAATACAAATGATGCAATCATTTCTGGCTGTGATGCAGCACAGCTTGGCGCAATTGAATATGCTGCACAGATTGCTAAGTCAATCAATCATCCAATTGAGCGGATTTATTTAGATGGCGGTAATGCCAAAATTTTGCATCAAGCGATTCAAAAAGGCTTAACGCCAAGCTTAGGCCTTGTTGAATGCGTTGATGGTTTGGTACTGCGCGGACTATGGTCCTGGCTACTGCAGTCTCAAAAGTCTTAAGACCGAATACGCCCTAATAAGGTAGTGGTTGAGCGCTCATACACGAAAGGGATCGCAATCGCTTTGCCACCCCAAGTCTTAACCAGTTTTGTCTCATCGAGCGTATCAATTTCATAATCACCGCCCTTGACATAAATATCGGGACGAATCTGCTCAATGAGCTTCACAGGGGTTTTCTCAGTAAAGATCACTACCAGATCTACGCTTTCTAATGCTGCTAATAAGGCTAAGCGATCGGCTTCACTGTTAATCGGACGATCATCGCCTTTGCCCAACATCTTGACAGAGGCATCTGAGTTGACTCCAACCACCAAACTAGCGCCCAAGGATTTTGCTTGCGCAAGGTAGCTTGCATGGCCGCGGTGAAGAATATCGAAAACCCCATTAGTAAAAACCAGAGATCTGGGCAATTGTGCAATCCGCTCGTGTAACTGCTCAGGCGGGCAGATTTTTTCCTCAAAAGATGGCATTGGCAGCGAAGTCATGACTCAATATTAAAGGCTTTTGATACTGTCAAACGACATTCCCCAGAATGTCTTAGACTTGCACACCTAGACACCTTATTTACAGGCGCACCATGACCCGATTTCATAGATTAATAGCACTTCTGAGCATGACTCCATTTTTACTAGGATTAGGCATGGATTCCGTTAAAGCTGCGCCAGCAAGTTGCAGCCCCTTGCTTTCTCATACCTTCCCTCGCCTTCAGGACGAAGCGCCTCAAAATCTTTGCCAATACCAAGGCAAGGTGCTATTGGTCGTCAATACTGCCAGCTACTGTGGCTTTACGGGTCAATACGAAGACTTAGAGAAGATTTATGCCAAATATAAGGATCAAGGCTTTGTCGTTTTAGGATTCCCATCGAATGATTTTGGCCAGCAAGAACCGGGCAGTAATAAAGAGATTGCCGACTTTTGTAAAAATACCTACGATGTCAAATTTCCGATGTTTGCCAAGAGCTCTGTGAGCGGCTCAACTGCGAATCCTTTGTTCAAAATGCTAATCGCTAAAACTGGTACAACTCCTAAATGGAATTTCTATAAATACTTAATCGATCGTAATGGCAATGTTGTAGATTCTTTTGGGAGCATGACCAAGCCAACAAGTAGCAGTGTGCTTGATGAAATCCAAAAGCTATTAGGGGAAAAGGTTCAGTGAGTAAAAAAAGAATTGCCATCATTGGCGCGGGTATTTCTGGGCTTGGTTGCGCCTATGCATTAAGACAGTGTCCTGAGACTGAAATTACCCTCTATGAAGGCGGCGATCATATTGGCGGCCATAGCAATACGGTAGATTTTTCTTTAGATACGCCAAGCGGCAAAATTCAATATGGCATTGATACTGGTTTCTTAGTTTTTAATCGCAAAACCTATCCTCGCTTACTGCGCTTATTTGAGCAAATCAAAGCACCGATCGCGAATTCTGAGATGTCTTTTTCTGTTTCGATCTCGCCCGATGATCAACACCGCGGTGACCGCAAGATTGAATGGGCTGGCAATGATCTCAATTCCTTTTTTGGACAAAGAGCAAACCTATTCTCTAGATCATTCTGGACAATGGCTTTCGATATTTTGCGCTTTAATCGTCTTGCCACTAAGTTGGCTCAGAAACAAATTCTTGCTGGGCAAGAATATGCAGAACCCGATGAGCCTATCGCTGATTTTTTAAATCGCAATCGCTTCAGCCAAAGCTTTAGAGAGAATTATTTTCTTCCGATGATTGGTGCGATCTGGTCTTGCTCGGTTGAGCAAATGCTGGAGTTCCCAATTCAAACGATGGTGCGCTTCTGTCATAACCATGGACTATTACAAATCCAGAATCGCCCTCAGTGGCTTACAGTCCAGGGTGGATCGAGAGAATATGTAAAGCGTATCGTAGCTGTGCTCGAGCAGCATCAAGTAAAAATTCAGCGGGAAGCAGTGATTCAAGTCAATGCTAGTCAAGATGGTGATTCGCCAGTCGAAGTCATCAGTTTAAATGGCAGCGCTCTATTTGATGAAGTGGTGATGGCCTGCCATAGTGATCAAAGTTTGGAACTCGTCAAAGGGATCGATCAGACTGCACAAAACATTTTGGCTGCCATTCCTTATCAAAAGAACCGCGCCTTTTTGCACACGGATCAGCATTTCCTACCCAAAACACAACGCTGTTGGGCAGCCTGGAATTACACCGCGAAATCTGGCGCAGCACCTTCTTCAAAGAAACACGTGAGCGTGAATTACCTCATCAATCGTTTGCAGCCTTTGCCTGATGCACTTAAAAATACACCCATCATTGTCAGCCTCAACCCATCGACTGATCCGGATCCTCGATTGGTACATTCAGAGATTGAATACTCCCATCCCGTTTTTGATATGGCAGCCATTCAGGCGCAAAAGCAATTACCGTTGATTCAAGGAAATAATGGAATTTGGTATTGCGGTGCATGGACTGGCTTTGGCTTTCATGAAGATGGCTTGCGCTCGGGTGAACTGGTTGCAGAAGACTTACTTGAAAATATTCACTCGCCCTCACAATCTCGTCGGACCCAAGACGCCCAATAAATGAATCAAGCCAAGATCAATTTTGGATTAGTTCAACATCGTCGTTTTAGACCAGCTCAAAATGCGTTTTCTTATGGAGTCTTTACGCTATCTATACCGATGCGCTCCAGAAAACAAGCGCCCCAACTGTTAAGCAAGCATGGGGTTAGCGATAACCAAGCCGGATTATTTGCTTTTCATGATCGAGATCATGGCCTAGGAGGCAGCTGCTCCCTCCAATGGATTGAAAAAATTCTAGAGGTAAATCACATTCCAAATGTTGATGGCGAAATCTGGCTGCAAACCTTCCCCAGAATATTGGGCTACGTTTTTAATCCTGTCAGTTTTTGGCTATGCACTCGCGCCAATGGTGAAGTTCAAGCAGTTCTGGCAGAGGTGAATAATACTTTTGGCGAGCGACATTGCTATCTTCTATTTAAGGATTCTGGTGAACCTCTCTGCTCCGGGGAGACCCTGCTCTCTCAGAAAGTCTTTCATGTTTCTCCATTTTGCTCGGTGAGCGGCGAATACCACTTCCGCTTTCTCTTTCCTAACGATAGCAATAGCAAACATCACTCCCTATACCGTATTGAATTGCATGACGATGGCTTGCCCTTAATCAATACCAGCATCAGCGGGGAGGCTCGCGAGCTGAGTCGAAAAATGCTTTACATAGCATTCTTGCGTTATCCTTTAATGAGCTTAGGTGTAATTTTTAGGATTCACTGGCAAGCATTGAAGTTGTGGCTTAAAGGCGTTCCTTTTCACTCAAAACCCAAACCTCCTGAACTTGAAGTTAGTAGATGAATCGTCCTGGTCAATCCCTTCTCTCTCGTCTGAGCTTCTCGCGTCCTGAGAGAAAAAATAACAAGCCCCATCAGGGAGGCTTTGCTGCAAGCTCATTACTGAAGCTTCTAGAAAAGCTCCAGACTGGGTTTTTGGTGATGCGCCTTCCGGATGGCAGCACTCGCCAATTTGGATCATCGTCGGACATCCTGCATGCTGAAATTCAAATTCTGGATTGGTCTGTATTTAAGGCCACCCTTTCTCATGGCGATATTGGTTTTGCCGAAAGCTATATCAAGGGTCACTGGGATACACCAGATTTAAAAGCAATACTAGATTTGGCTGTTTGTAACCGTGCTTTACTAGAAAAAGTGATCTACGGTAGCTGGTACGGATCTCTGTTTTATCGCATCAAACATTTTCTGCGCGATAACACCAAATCAGGTAGCCGAAAAAATATTCATGCTCATTACGATCTTGGAAATGCCTTCTACACGCTTTGGCTCGATCCAACCATGAGCTATTCCAGCGCATGGTTTGCAAATGACGACAAACAAACATTAGCTAGCGCCCAAAAAGCCAAGATTAAGCGCATTCTTCAATCTCTTAATATCAAGCCCAATAGCGAAATCTTAGAAATTGGCTGTGGCTGGGGTGGCTTTATGGAAGAAGCCATTCATGCAGGCATGAATGTCATCGGGCTGACGCTATCAACTGAACAAAAGCGCTTCGCAGAAGAAAGACTGAAAAACCTTGGTAGTCAGAATCAGTTTGAAGTCCATCTTCAGGACTATCGAGACTGCAAAGAGCGATTTGACGGTATTGCCTCGATTGAAATGTTCGAAGCAGTTGGCGAGAATCACTGGCCTGAATATTTTCAAACGATTGCGGATTGCCTCAAGGTAGGTGGTAAAGCCTGTATACAGACAATTGTGATTGCTGACGAACTCTTTGCACGCTACCGCAATAGCACAGACTTTATCCAGCAATATGTTTTCCCGGGCGGAATGCTGCCATCGCGTTCAGTATTTAAATCCTATGCTGAAAAGGCAGGGTTGAAAATTGAATCTGAATTTGCATTTGGTCTGGACTATGCAAAAACACTTTGTATTTGGCGCGATAGCTTTAATGGCAAGCTACAAGAGGTAAGACGTCTTGGGTTTGATGAAGCATTTATTCGCTTATGGAATTTCTACTTAATGTACTGTGCGGCAGGTTTTGCTCAGGGCAGTATTGACGTCATTCAATTCACACTCAGCCATCAATCCGGGTTAAAAGCCCAAGGGGCCCCTCACTGATGAAGCAAAAAGGCATTGAGCAATTCGCAGGTAAACGAGTCTGGGTCATTGGGGCTTCTAGCGGAATTGGTGAAGCCTGCGCCAAGGCCTTACTTTCACAATCCGCCAAAGTCGCCTTATCTAGTCGTCGTGTTGAGCGACTGAATACGATTGCAGCGGAATATTCCCAATCTCAGAGCTTGGTTCTTCCTCTAGATGTTACTAATACAGAGCAAATGCAAGCTGCCTATCAAACCATCTCGAATCAATGGGGAGGAATTGATTTACTCCTCTTTGTTTCGGGCCTATATATTCCACTAAGAGCGGATCAATTTGGGATAGATGCTGCTGAAAAAACAATCGATGCGAATTTACTAGGCCCGATGAGGGCCGTATCGATTGTCTTACCTGCTATGCTCAAGGCACATGATGGACATATCGCAATTGTGGGGAGTGTAGCGGGCTATAGTGGCTTACCTAAAGCACTAGCTTATGGTCCAAGTAAAGCGGGCATCATCAATTTTTGCGAGACCCTCTATTACGACTTGCTTCCTGATGGAGTGAGCGTGCATATGATTTCCCCTGGATTTGTCGCTACCGAGGCTACAGCCCAAAATGATTTCGAAATGCCTGCACTCATCACTGCTGAAAAGGCTGCCCAAGAAATCTTATCTGGCATTCAAAAGGGGGAGTTTGACATTCACTTCCCAAAGCAATTCTCAGGTTTTTTGAAGTTCCTCAGAATTTTGCCCTACCCTATTTACTTTTGGATCGTCAGACGCTTCGTGAAGATTTAATATCACCTCTAGCAAGAGCTAGATTATTTGTAACGATCCTTGCGAATCTTGTCTTCCAAGAAAGTTATCACTTCGATTGCCTTTGCTTTGGAGCCAGCAATAGAAGGTGAAGTAACGTAGCGACCTTGCATCACAATCGTTGGCACACCATCAATGCGGTATTGCATCACCAATTGGTTGGCCGCTTTTGCTTTTGAAACCACTGCAAACGAGCGATAGTTCGTTAAAAACGCATTTCGATCGATGCCCTGTGAGGCTACCCAATCTGCAATTTCATTTTCAGTTAAGAGGCGTTTATTTTCTTTATGAATTGCATAGAAAACTTTGTCATTCAGAGCATCGGCCTTACCCATGGCCAATAGCGCATAGTAAAGCTGGCTATGCGGTAAAAAATCCTCTCTAAAGGCAACTGGTACCCTATGAAAAGCAACATCTTTGGGCTGGCTCTTAACCCAGGCACTTAATTCAGGTTCAAAGTCATAACAGTGTGGGCATCCGTACCAAAAGAATTCGATAACCTCAACCTTTCCCTTTGCAGTAACTGGCTGCGCATCAGGCAATACTCGATATTCAAATCCTTCTTCAATTTTTCCGCCAGGTATTTTGCCTTGCGCGTTTGCTACCCCAACTAATAGTAAGCAGGAAATAAAAAGGATTGCTCTTCTATTGAATGTGATCATGATTTATTGGATTTAATCAGAGTAGTTTTGATGCCCATTTTACTTAGCTTATCGCTGACCGCTTTACTGTCATCGGCTGAGTTGAATGGACCAACTCTGACGCGCCACACCGTATTGCCATCAGTTGTGAGCTCGCTGAGCTGCGATTGCACTCCCTGAATCGCTAAGTTTGCTTTTTGAGCATCTGCATCTGCTTGCTTACTAAAAGCGCCGACTTGCAAAAAGAATTCAGCCTCTGCTTTGGCCGCTGGGGCCGGATCAGGAGCCTTCTTGCCACTAACTAAATCCCCAATCGGATCTAAAGCCGGTGCAGTCGTTTTACCTTGCAAGGGTTTATTTAAATCTAGTGGCGCTGGCGGTGTTGAATCCTGGCCATCCGAGCTTGGAGCAGATTTGATATTTAAGGGGAGATTTGGGGCGCGTACTCCAGGTCTTTCCTGGGGTGTATTTTTGGACAAGTAAAACGCAATCAAAAGAGCGGCCCCAAGACCGACTGCGAGACCAAGCACGAATCCGATGAGAGTCCCACCATGTTCAGAATGGTCTTGAGTTGTGAAGCGTGACAATTGATTCGATTTTTTCATCATATCCTCATCTTACATTTTCACTGCAAGCCTTGCTCACATCTTAGTGGGTGCTGAAACCCCTAGCAATTTCAGGCCATTTTGCAGCACTTGCCGCGTTGCAGAAAGCAAAGCGATGCGCGCTAACTTTAAGGCTGGATCATCGACCAAGACCCGGTCAGCATTGTAAAAAGTATGGAAATCTCCTGCTAAATCTCGCAGATAAAAAGCGAGGGCATGAGGTGCTAGCTCTGTTGCTGCCGTTGCCAGCATTTCCGGATATTCGGCCAAGCGCCTTAAAAGATGATCAGAAGCTTTGCTATTGAGTAAAGATAAATCTGCAGTCATCAACTCACTAGGCTGACCACCCCACTGTTGGAGGATCGAACAAATCCGTGCGTGGGCATATTGCACATAAAACACAGGGTTCTCATCATTTTGTTGCAGAGCTAAATCAATATCGAATACGAATTCAGTATCAGCTTTGCGCGAAATTAAGAAGAAACGCACTGCATCACGACCACGCTGCAAAGCAAGGGCACGATCTGCCTCGTTCATCTCATCACTAACACCACCAGACCATTCAACCAGATCTCGGACGGTGACATAAGATCCTGCGCGCTTAGAAATCTTGACTTCCTCGCCATTGCGCATCACGGTTACCATCTTATGCAAGACATATTCAGGATAGGTTTTGGGAATAGTCCATCCCCGCTTTTGTGCTACACCCTGAAGACCTGAGCGAACTCGTGCGATCGTACCGTGGTGATCGCTTCCCTGAACATTAATCACCTTCTCAAAGCCACGTTGCCACTTGCTGGTATGGTAGGCAACATCAGGCACAAAGTAAGTAAAACTTCCATCAGACTTGCGCATCACACGATCTTTATCGTCTCCATCCGAAGTCGTATTGAGCCATAAGGCGCCCTCAGACTCATAGGTCTTTCCGACCTGACTTAAGTCTTGCACGATTTGAGCAACACTGCCATCGGTATATAAAGAAGATTCAAGATAGTAACAATCAAATTGCACACCAAACGTTTTAAGATCAATATCTTGTTCATTGCGCAAATAGGCAACTGCAAACTGACGAATTGCCTCCAAGCGATCTTCTGTGGAAGCGCTAGATATATCTGCTGCAGACCCTTTAAATGCCTGTGCAATATCAGCAATATATTCACCGTTATAAGCCTGCTCCGGCCACTCTGAATCGCCAGGCTTTAGTCCATCAAGACGTGCCTTAACTGATAGCGCCAGATTGGCGATTTGTACGCCTGCATCGTTGTAATAAAACTCTCGATGTACACGTATACCTTGGGTAGCCAATAAATTAGCCAGAGCATCACCAAGTGCGGCCTGTCTTCCATGTCCAACATGCAAAGGTCCCGTTGGGTTAGCAGAGACAAACTCGATCATGGCTTTAGGAGAATTTGGGCCAACCGGTACAACTCCAAAAGCTTCGCCAGCAGTCAAGACCTCATTGATCACTGAAGTCTTGGCCGCATTACTCAAACGAAAGTTAATAAATCCTGGACCAGCAATCTCACAAGCTTGAATTAACTCATCATAGCCAGCCTGTATTTTGAGGCGCTCGACTAGAGCTTGAGCCAATTCCCGAGGATTCATTTGCCATGCTTTAGCAATCTGTAGTGCAATATTGCAAGCAACATCACCATGTTCAACCGCTTTAGGCCGCTCTAGGCGTGGCTGAGCCGACTGCGCTTGGCCATGCTCTAGGGCCAAACTCTTTAAAGCGGCGCTCAGCATTGCGACTAAACGATTTTTATTGGTTAGCAACATAGAAGAGTGAGTTTATCAGGTGGTAAGCTATCAGAATGATCTATCAATTTCGCTCCAAGGCGGGCCCCGATGTGATTATGCTCAGCGATTTGACTGAGCGGATTTTTGCTATTCTGGGGCGCCAACTCGAAGCTCAGGGTATCTTTACCGTTGAGCAGCTCCCCAGCTTAATCACTTTGCTAGAAACTGCCATTTTGAATGACCTAGAGGAGCGCAAAGAAAACGATAAACCTAAACAAAGCGATCGCTTGGGGCAGCGCGCCTACCCTTTTTTAGAACTTCTAAAAGAATCGAGCGCTAAAAAAGAGCCGGTAATGTGGGGTGTTTAGGCTAATTTAGCTTAATCAAGTGAGCTGGATAATTGGCGCCGAACATCTTCAATTGCCTCACCACGACGCAGCGCTAAATCAGCTAACTGATCTTCAGAAACCCTACCCACATTAAAGTAACGGGCCTCAGGATGGGCGAGGTAAAAACCGCTCACGCTCGACGCCGGATTCATGGCCATCGATTCAGTCAAAGTCATTCCAATGTCCTCCGAACCCAGAACCCGTAATAAATCCTCTTTTACTTCATGCGCAGGGCAGGCGGGGTAACCAGGGGCCGGACGAATGCCTCGATACTCTTCATCGATCATTTGTTCATTAGTCAAAATCTCATCAGTGGCGTAGCCCCACAAATCGGTTCGTACTCGGTGATGCATTAACTCGGCAAAAGCCTCAGCCAATCGATCCGCCAAGGCCTTCAACATAATTGCGCTGTAGTCATCATGCTTAGCCTGAAACTCAGAAACTTTCTTTTCCACACCATGACCTGTGGTAACAGCAAAGCATCCCAGATAATCAGCAACACCAGAATCCTTGGGAGCAACATAATCCGCTAAACAACGATTGGGGCGACGTACTCCATCGACAATTGGCCGCTCGGATTGTTGGCGTAAGTTATGCCACACGAATAGAGGATGCTCTTTCGACTCATCGCTATATAAAACAATATCATCGCCAACTGTAGCGGCTGGGTAAAACGCTACTACAGCGTCAGCTTGTAACCACTGGCCCTGAATGAGTTTTTTCAATAAGACTTGGGCATCTTCAAAGACTTTGCGAGCCTCAACTCCAACGACCTCGTCATCCAAGATTGCTGGAAACTTGCCAGCTAAATCCCAAGTTTGAAAAAATGGTGTCCAGTCAATGTACTTGGCAATCTCACTGAGAGCAAAGTTCTTAAACACTCTACGCCCAATAAATTTGGGCTTCTCTGGCGTGTAATGCGCCCAATCAATTAATTCACGATTCTTGCGGGCTGCTTCTAACGAAATGGTTGGGGCGGCCTTTCGATTGGCGTGCTGTTTACGAATCCGCTCATAGTCATCGCGCAAATCTTGAATAAACTTTTTGGCACTCTCATCAGAGAGCAGACTAGAAGCAACCGAGACTGAGCGGGATGCATCTGGTACATATACAACTGGACCATCATAGTGAGGAGCAATCTTGACTGCAGTATGCACGCGCGATGTAGTAGCGCCACCAATCATGAGCGGAATCTGCTTCTCACGGAAATATGGATCGCGCTGCATTTCTTGCGCGACATAGGTCATCTCTTCTAAAGATGGAGTAATCAAGCCCGATAAGCCTACGATGTCTGCATTCTCATCTTTGGCTTTCTGTAAGATTTGAGCGCAAGGTACCATCACCCCCATATTAGCTACTTCAAAGTTATTACATTGCAACACTACAGTCACAATATTCTTACCAATGTCATGCACATCGCCCTTGACGGTAGCCATCACAATTTTGCCCTTGGCTTTAGCTTCTCCACCAGCGGCAACATGCTGACGCTTCTCTTCTTCAATATAGGGGATCAGTAAAGCAACAGCTTGCTTCATGACGCGAGCGCTCTTTACGACTTGGGGCAAAAACATCTTGCCTTCTCCAAATAAATCACCAACTACATTCATACCATCCATTAATGGACCTTCGATCACCTCGATCGGTCTACCGCCACCGCCCATGATCTCGGCCCGTAATTCTTCGGTATCTTCTTCAATAAAGCTGGTAATGCCGTTGACAAGCGCATGCGTTAAACGGGATCGCACAGGATCATCACGCCAAACCAAGTTCTCGACCTGTTTTGTGCCATCCCCTTTAAATTGATCAGCGATGGCCAACAATCTCTCGGTTGGAGTCTGACCATCTTTTTCTTTAAAGCGATTGAGAACAACATCTTCAACTCGCTCTTTGAGCTCGGGGTCGAGATCCTCATAAACACCCAACTGACCCGCATTGACGATACCCATGTCCATGCCGGCTTTAACAGCGTGATATAGAAAAACGGTATGAATTGCTTCACGAACCCGTTCATTGCCTCTAAATGAGAAGCTCACATTCGAAACACCGCCACTGATTTTGGCTCCAGGTAAGTTTTCCTTAATCCACCGAGTCGCATTAATGAAATCCACCGCATAGTTATCGTGCTCTTCAATACCAGTCGCAATCGCAAAAATATTGGGATCAAAAATAATGTCTTCTGCTGGAAATCCCACTTCATTGACGAGGATGTCATAGCAGCGCTTACAAATCTCCGTTTTGCGCTCATAGGTGTCCGCTTGACCCTGTTCATCGAAGGCCATTACTACTGTGGCGGCACCATAACGACGAATCAATTTTGCCTGCGCCCTAAAAGATGCTTCGCCTTCTTTTAAGGAAATCGAGTTAACAATTGGCTTGCCTTGAATACATTTCAAGCCCGCCTCAATCACACTCCATTTAGAGGAGTCGATCATGATCGGTACGCGGGCAATATCGGGTTCTGAGGCAATCAGATTGAGGAAGCGGGTCATGGCTGCTTCAGAATCCAACATGGCTTCGTCCATGTTGATATCAATAATCTGAGCGCCATTCTCAACTTGCTGTCGAGCAACCGTTAAGGCCTCATCAAATTGATTATTCAAAATCATCCGTGCAAAAGCTTTTGAGCCGGTGACGTTGGTTCGCTCGCCGATGTTTACAAAGCGTAAGTCTGCTGAAAGATTGAAGGCCTCAAGACCGGAGAGCTTCATCGTCATTCATCTACCTCAACAGTTTCTCGATAAAACGCCCGCGGCTTTCTTTTGGCAACCGCTTGAGCAATTGCCCGAATATGTTCTGGGGTTGTGCCACAGCACCCGCCTACGAGATTGACTAAGCCGTCTTTGGCAAAGCCATCAACCAAACTAGAAGTGATATCCGGCGTTTCATCAAAGCCGGTATCGCTCATCGGATTGGGCAAGCCTGCATTGGGATAGCAAGAGACTGCGGTATTACAGATTTTTGCGAGCTCAGCAATATAAGGGCGCATTAATGCGGCACCTAGAGCGCAATTTAATCCAAAGGTTAAAGGTTGTATATGACGCAGGCTATTCCAGAAAGCTTCAACAGTTTGCCCAGAAAGAATCCGGCCCGAGGCATCGGTCACCGTGCCAGAGATCATGACTGGTAGGCGCTCACCGGTTTCTTCAAAAAATTCATCCAAGGCAAACAAAGCGGCTTTTGCATTTAAGGTATCAAAGATAGTTTCTACTAGAAACAAATCCACGCCACCATCAAACAAGCCCTCAATCTGTTCACGATAAGAAGTGCGTAAGGTATCGAAACTCACATTACGCGCACCTGGATCATTAACATCGGGAGAGATACTAGCTGTCTTTGGTGTAGGTCCAATCGCGCCCGCAACAAAACGGGGCTTATCTGAAGTGCTGTATTTGTCACAAGCTAGGCGCGCCAACTTGGCTGAGACTTCATTCATCTCACGAGCCAATTCTGGCATTTTGTAATCCTCTTGGGCTACCGAAGTAGCGCCAAAAGTATTGGTCTCGATAATGTCTGCGCCAGCCTCCAAGTACTCCTCATGAATCTTCTGAATGATCTGGGGTTGGGTTAAAACCAATAACTCGTTATTTCCTTTAAGGTCGCCTGGGTGATTCTCAAAACGGGTATTACTAGGCAAACCCCGATAATCTTGTTCTGTAAGCTTGTACTGCTGGATCATGGTGCCCATTGCCCCATCCAGAATCAGAATGCGCTGTTTCAACAGCTCAGGCAGCGTCTGGCCACGCGTATAAGATGGAAAATGGGCTTTAGATTGCATTGTTACCAAACGAAGATTAATCTCTAGAATCCCTTATTCTATCGGCTTTAGCCACTTTTATCTGAATCGGAGCATATATGTTCGGAACTATCCCTGAATTTAATCAAAGCCTTGAAATGTTTAAAACCATGTGGGGTCAAAATGCCGCTGGTCAGATGCCGGGGCAATTCCCCTTTACCGCCGATTCCAGCAAGGCTAGCAATGGTTTTGCTGCAGCATTTCCAGGCCTAGATGTCGATGAGCTAGAAAAGCGTATTAAGGACCTCAAGAGCGTCGAAAACTGGCTCAATCTCAATCTCAATATCCTGAAATCAACTATTCAGGGTCTTGAAGTACAACATGCCACCATGATGGCTCTGAAATCTTTTGGAGATGCTGTTTCAGCCTCGACCAACGACCTCAAACAAAAGAGCGCTGCACCTAAGGCTGCGGCTAAACCACGGAAAACCGCAAAACCCCGTCGTCGCAAAGCTGGCGACGCAACTTTCCTCGACGCAGTAGGTAATTCAGATGAGCAATAGATTCACCCATGGCAAAAGTCATTTGGTGAATATCGAGTTCTCGTCTAAATAAGACGGACACGATCTCTCTCGCATGCGCAGGTTTTTGGCATGCGGCCATCGTTTCCGCGAGACGCTCATCGTGATGTTTCTTGAGCTGAGCTACTCTTACTTTGATTCCTGTAAAAGGTTTGCCATGGGAAGGCAAGACTAGCGTTTCATCAGGTAATGGTAAAAATCGCTCCAAAGAATCTAAATACAAACCCAATGGATCGGCATCGGGGTCTGCATCGTAGACACTCACATTGGTGGAGATGCGGGGTAATAACATGTCCCCTGATATTAAAACGCCTAAGTCTTTACAAAAAAGAGATGCATGTTCGGGCGCATGTCCAAACCCCATAATGACTTGCCAATCATGTCCCCCAATGATAATTTGCTCGCCATCAATAATGCGGCGATATTGTCTTGGTACACCAGGAACCATCTTGCTGTAGTAACTTGAGCGTCCCCGAATTTTTTCTAGGTCTTCTGGAGTGGTCAAACCATGTTTCTGAAAATGATCAGCTGAGCCTCCGCTGCCCGCCCTGTTACCATCTGCAGCCCCGCCCTCTTTGTGACTTAACCACTGCGCTGTCAAATAATCCGTCATTGAAATCCACAAAGGAGCATTCCAACGTTCGCATAGCCACTGTGATAAACCGATGTGATCAGGATGCATATGCGTCACGATGACACGCAAGACTGGCAAACCTTTCAACTGAGTGGCAAAGATCTGCTCCCACCCCGCCTGAGTCTCTTCATTAGCGATTCCGCAATCCACAATTGTCCAACCAGCAATACCATCAATTTGATCTTTTAAGAGCCACAAATTAATATGATCTAAAGCAAACGGCAGTCGCATTCTGAGCCAATACACTCCTGTTGCCACCTCAATACATTCGCCCATCTGGGGCAATTGATCGGCTAAGGGATAATGAATGGCGCGCTCTTGATCTGCTTTGCTTTGACTTTGTGTATTCATATTGATTGGTCTTGCTTTGACAACCGTTCCATCACCTTGTAATAACCATTGCAAAATTGACCCTCATAATGGATATTGCCGTGGTTGTTATCGATCGCTTCCAGAAATCACAAGCTGGTCCGTAATGACTGATGAGGAAAAACTTGGGGTCTACGCTCACATCTCTGAACGTAGACCCAAATAAAATTAGCTTACTTATTTACATCCACAATTAAGCGTCCACGCACATTGCCAGCCATCAACTTTTGCGCATACTCAATAGAGTCTGCCAGGCTGATTTCGTGAGAAATCTCATCTAGTGTTTTTAGATCTAGCAACTTGCTGAGTTGCTCGTAAGCAGCAATCCGTTTTCCACGTGGCACAGTAACGCTATTAATGCCATACAAAGTGACGCCACGCAAGATAAATGGCGCAACGGTTGAAGGAAAGTCCATGCCTTGTGCAAGACCGCAAGCGGCTACCGCGCCATCACTCTTAGTCTGGGCGCAAGCATTTGCAAGAGTATGACTGCCCACACTATCAACCACGGCAGCCCAACGCTCTTTAGCCAGTGGCTTGCCTGGGGCAGATAAGCTTGCGCGGTCAATCACTTCAGTGGCGCCCAGCTTTTTCAAGTAATCTGCCTCTGCCATCCGCCCAGTACTTGCAACTACCTTGAAACCCAACTTACTGAGTAAGGCGATCGCAATGCTCCCAACACCGCCAGCCGCACCTGTCACCAAGACCTCGCCATCGCTAGGTTTGGTTCCATGCTTTTCCAGCGCCATGATGCATAACATGGCCGTATACCCAGCAGTTCCAATAGCAAGCGCTTGCTTGGCAGTTAAGCCCTTGGGTATTGGAATCAACCAATCTGACTTCACTCGAGCCTGTTGCGCCAAACCACCCCAATGACCCTCACCTACACCCCAGCCATTCAGAAGCACCATATCGCCCACCTTAAAGTCGGGACTACTGCTCTCCAAGACCTCGCCGGCAAAATCAATGCCGGGCACCATCGGAAAACTTCGCACTACTGGGCCTTTGCCAGTAATCGCTAAGCCATCTTTGTAATTTAGGGTGGAATACAGCACTTTTACCCTGACATCCCCCTCAGGCAGGCTAGATTCATCGACTTGAGCCAACTCAGCCCGATACCCCTGATCATCCTTATTTACTAAAATGGCCTTAAACATATCCTATCCTTATATAAAATCCCGTTTTACGATAAACAAACTGCTTAAAAGGTTTATCCTAGCAAGCATTATTGACGATGGACGTTCCCATGAAAAAAATTCTACTCTTAAGTATTGTTTCAAGCTTCATTCTCACTGGATGCTACCCAGCTTCAGTAGACATGTCCCTGGGTAATATGCGTCTGATTACCTCTAGCGCAGATCCTCAAGATACCGAGAACTTTGCCATGAAGACTTGTAAGAACGATTTTTATGAAGGGGCTAGCTTCTTATCTAAGGCTGGCAAAGAATATCGCTTTAAGTGCGTTAAGGCTGAAGAGAATGAAGTCTTGATTCCGATTCCTGGTACCACCATCAACCCAGAAAACACAGCCGGAGCGAAGTGAGTCCTTTTACCTCACAAGAACTTCGCAAGGGCTTTTCTTCTTTCGCAACTGGGGTGACTGTCATCACCTGTTTAGATGACAGTCATCAAGCTCATGGCATCACCATCAGCTCCTTTAATACGGTCTCTCTTGAGCCGCCACTCATCTTGTGGAGCTTAAAAAAGCATTCTCGTTTAATGCCCTTCTTTGAAGTTGGGCATCTACAGCTAATTCACGTTCTTGCAAGAGGTCAGGAAGATCTTGCGATGCATTTTGCTACTGTCAAAGAAAATCAGTTTGATGGCGTAGCCCACTGTGTCACTGCAAACGGACTGACACAGGTTAATGATTGTGTTGCTTATTATGAGTGCGAGACCATCTCTGTATATGCCGGCGGCGATCACAACATTATTGTTGCTAAAGTACTGCAGCTCCAAAATCATCCGGAGCGTGAGCCCCTCATTTTTGCCAAGAGCAAATTTGTTGGTCTTGATTTAGCAACGAATAACTAAATCGTCGAACCAAGCAGGATTACTCGACAGTTACACTCTTTGCAAGATTGCGAGGTTTGTCGACATCCGTTCCGCGTGCACAGGCAGTGTGATATGCGAGTAACTGCAAAGGTACAACGTGCAGGATAGGGGATAAATTGCCGTAGTGCTCAGGCAATCGAATCACATGAATTTCGTCAGTGTTCACAATATCAGTATCGTGATCAGCAAATACGTAGAGCATTCCACCACGCGCCTTAACTTCTTGCATGTTCGACTTGAGCTTCTCGAGCAATTCATCCTTTGGCGCGATGGTGACTACAGGCATCTTGTCGGTGACTAATGCCAAAGGGCCATGTTTAAGCTCTCCAGCGGGATAAGCTTCAGCATGAATATAAGAAATTTCTTTGAGCTTGAGTGCGCCTTCTAAAGCAATTGGGTAATGCATGCCTCTTCCCAAAAACAGCGCATTCTCACATTTAGCAAAGGCCTCACTCCACGCAATGATTTGGGGCTCGAGCGCTAAAACGGAATGTAGCGCTTTAGGCAAATGCCGCAACTCTCTTAAGAGTTTCTTTTCTTGATCAGCATTTAACTTACCAGCGCGCTTTGCAATCGACAATGTCAGTAGGTAAAGCGCGAGTAATTGGGTTGTAAATGCTTTGGTAGAGGCAACACCAATCTCAGCTCCAGCCTTGGTCAAAAAATGCCAATCGGTTTCGCGCACCATCGCACTAGAAGCGACGTTACAAATTGCCAGAGTAAAGCGATGTCCCAGGCTTTTAGCATGCCGCAGGGCCGCCAAAGTGTCAGCCGTTTCACCCGACTGGGAAACCACAATGACTAGAGTGTTAGGAAAAGATACTGTTTTGCGATAGCGATATTCACTCGCAATTTCTACTTGAGTAGGAATACCCGCAATCTCTTCTAACCAATACTTCGCAACGCAAGCCGAGTAATAACTTGTACCGCAGGCCAAAATCAAAATCTGATCAAAGGTATTCCAATCTGCTGGCTTCGCTCCAAATAATTCAGCTCCAAATTGAGTAATGTTGGCAAGGGTATCGCCGATTGCACGAGGTTGCTCAAAAATCTCTTTTTGCATGTAATGCTGGTATGGGCCCAGATCGACCGCTTCTGATTGAGTAGGCATGGGCTTAGAGGCCCTCTTCACTTCTTGTCCAGCCTGGTCCAGAATCTGGATAGTGCTCGCTTTAATGACTGCTACATCACCCTCTTCTAGATACACCATAGAGTGGGCGCGTCCAGCTAATGCAAGAGCATCTGAGGCCAGGAAGTTTTCGCTCTCACCCAATGCGATGACTAAGGGCGACCCTACGCGAGCCCCGATCAGAAGCTCTGGCTGATCTTGCGCAATGACGCCGACGGCATATGCGCCATGCAATCTCGGTAGTACTGATCTCACAGCGAATCCAAGATCTTTTTGTCCTTCAGCTACATAAGCTTGATGAATTAAATGGGCAATGACCTCAGTATCTGTTTCTGAGGTAAATACGTAGCCTGCGGACTGAAGCTCTGACCTAAGAGCTTCATAATTCTCGATGATGCCGTTATGGACGACTGCAATCAGTCCATTTGAAATATGGGGATGAGCGTTCTGTGTATCAGGCTTGCCATGGGTTGCCCAGCGTGTATGCGCAATGCCTAAGGTGCCAATAAATTGCTTACCTTGCTCAGCCAACTCAGCAACACGCGCAGTGGTTCTAGCACGCTCAATAGGATGTTTGGTGTCAGCACTATTAATAACAGCAAAGCCGCAAGAGTCATAACCGCGGTACTCTAAGCGACGCAAGCCCTCAATCAATACTTCGACAATATTTTTACTAGAGACAGCGCCGACGATTCCGCACATTACTTGCGACCCTTCAGTACCTTCTTGGCTACCTTCTTCACTGCTTGCTTAGTAGCGGCTTTAACGGTGACTTTTTTTGTAGGTCGCTTCCACTCTAAAGAGATTTGCTTCACTCTCGAAATCGTCAATTGATTAGCGGGCGCATCTTTGGTCAGAGTGGTACCGGCACCCAAGGTCGCTCCACGCTTCACCCGAATTGGTGCCACTAACTGAGTGTCGGAGCCAATGAAGACATCATCTTCAATAATCGTTTGATGTTTATTGACGCCATCGTAGTTACAGGTAATAGTACCCGCCCCAATATTGACGCGGGCACCCACAACTGAATCGCCAACATAAGATAAGTGATTGGCCTTACTATTGCTTCCAATCTTGCTATTTTTCACTTCGACGAAGTTCCCGATATGCACTTCATTGGCGAGCTCGGCACCAGGACGTAAGCGAGCATAAGGGCCAATCACCGCATTTGCCCCCACCTTTGCGCCATCTAAGTGGCTGAAGGGGTGAATGGAAACGTCTTTACCAATGTCGCAATCGCGAACGATGCAATAGGGTCCGATCTTCACTCCCGAGGCTAGGCGCACGCTTCCCTCAAAAACACAACCTACATCAATGAAAACATCACTTCCGCAATCGAGCTTGCCACGAATATCAATCCGAGCAGGGTCAGCCAAAGATACGCCGCCCTCCATTAAGTCTTTTGCCAATTGCAGTTGATATACCCGCTCTAGGCTAGCCAATTGCTCACGGCTATTCACCCCAATGATTTCAAACTCACGATCAGCTTGCGCTGTCCGAATGGGAACGCCATCCTTCACTGCCATGGCGATGACGTCAGTTAAATAGTATTCCCCTTGAGCATTATTAGCACTTAATGACTTCAGCCATTTTTTTAGGGGAGTCGTTGGCAACACCATGATGCCGGTATTAATTTCAGTAATCTGCTTTTGTGCAAACGTCGCATCTTTCTCTTCAACAATGGCACATACTGCACCATTGGAACCTCGGATGATGCGGCCGTAGCCTGTTGGTACATCAACATTTTGGGTCAATAAAGCTAGGGCAGATTCCTGACCACGAGCGCCATCTGCTAATTTAGCGAGGATGCTGAGCGTTCTCTTACTAGTCAGCGGAACATCTCCATAAAGAACTAAAGTGGGCTCTTGGGAATCCAGCTTACTCAAGGTCTGCAAAAGCGCGTGGCCGGTCCCTTTTTGCTCTGCCTGCAAAACAGTGCTGACTTTATTAAAGACAGGATGTTGGGCTAAAAACTGCTTGACGTCTCCTGCGCCGTGACCAACAACAACAATCGGGCCTTGTTTAACCTGCTTTCCCAGCAAAGATAAAGCGGTATCCAGCACATATTGCAAGAGGGGCTTGCCAGCGAGATTTTGCAAAACTTTGGGCAATGCGGATTTCATCCGCTTACCCTGTCCTGCAGCCAAAATGACGATGTTCATATCAAAGGATTATAAGTCCCTGGAATCAGGGTTCCACAAGCCAATTCATCCAATTCAGCCTCATCGATCGCCTTGTCTCCAGCCGATCTAGCGGCAATTCCAGACAGAACTGAAGAAATATCAAGGTTTTTAAAATCAAAGGCCTCTGCGTCCATTAAGTGCGAAGGGACGATGTGATGCATTGCTCGAAATATATTCTCTACGCGGCCCGGATATTGCTTTTCCCATTCGCGCAACATTTGTTTCATAGCCTGCCGCTGTAAATTTGGCTGGCTACCGCACAAGTCACATGGAATGATTGGGAAGTTCATATCAGCCGCATACCGCTCTAATAATTTCTCTGGCACATACGCTAATGGACGAATCACAATATGCTTGCCATCATCCGAACGGAGTTTAGGTGGCATACCCTTAAGTTTGCCCGCATGAAATAAATTAAGTAATAAGGTTTGCAAAATGTCATCACGATGATGGCCAAGTGCAATTTTTGTGGCACCCAACTCATCCGCTACGCGGTACAAAATGCCACGACGCAAGCGTGAACATAATCCACAAGTTGTTTTGCCTTCTGGAATCACCCGCTTCACAATGCTATAGGTGTCTTGCTCTTCAATATGAAAAGGCACGCCCAATGCAGACAAGTAATTTGGCAAAGTCTCCGCGGGAAAGTTAGGTTGTTTCTGATCTAAGTTAACAGCGACAATCTCAAACTGAATCGGGGCTCGCTCACGCAACTTGAGCAATATATCAAGCATGGCAAAACTATCTTTTCCACCCGATACACAAACCATGACTTTGTCACCATCTTCAATCATGCCAAAGTCGCCAATGGCTTGACCGGCCAAACGACAAAGCTTTTTCTCTAGCTTATTTTCTTCGAAGGCGACTTTACGAATATCGTTCATAGCATTTAAAAATTAGCCCGGCTTGATGCGAAAAACTTCTACGCCTACTGAATGGCAGTCAGGATAGACATCTGGCTTGGCAGTGCTAACACGAACCGCCAACACTTTTGGGTGAGCCAGCATAGCGGCAACAATATCATCACAAAAAGTTTCTTGTAAGTGGATATGGCCCTGCAAAGCCCTATTCTTAATGGTTTCGCGGATAAAGTCATAGTCAACCACCTCTCCCAATAAATCTTGTTTAGGAGTATTGAGTCCAAGTGGAATATATAAATCCACATTGAGAATCACGCGTTGTTCCGCTTTCTTCTCAAAATCATGAACGCCGATATTGATGTAAATCTCGTAGTCGCGCAAATATAAACGGCGGCAGTCAATCAGACTAGGATGGGAGAGAATGGCTTGCATGAGTTAATTTACCTTGGTCATTTAGTGAGTCTTGAACATCACATCTCGCTCCGATGGCAACAAATGTTGCCCACCATCAACGTAGAGTGTCGTTCCAGTAATTGCAGATGACTCTGCTAAAAATATAGCGGCTTTAGCCACATCGATTGCCTTAGAAGAGCGACCGAGCGGGGTCATTTGATGCGCCTTTGAAAATCCCTCTGCTGTTTGATCGCCAGAAGGGAGCGTAATTCCAGGAGCTAGTCCAATCACGCGGAGTAAAGGGGCAAAATCGACTGCCAAAATTTCGATTGAGCTGAGTAAGGCGCTTTTTGATAGCGTGTAAGACAAGTAATCTGGATTGGGATTAATGAGTTTTTGATCTAGTAGCTGTATCACTGACGGAATACATTCCCCTTGTAACTGATATTGCTTCTGATGTTCAAAAAACATTTGCGAAAGAATGATTGGCGCTGTCAAGTTCACCTGCATATGTGCCAATACATTTTTTCCACTTAAAGGAGTATCTGAATTCGCCCGATCATATTCAAAAATTGAAGCACTATTAATGATGCAGCCTAGATTCGGAAATGCCTTAGCTACAGCTGTAAATAGTTCTTTTGCTTCTACCTCGTTACTCAAGTCAGCCTGAAAAGCTAGCGCCTTGACCCCGAGGGCAAGGATATCGGAAACCGTCTGCTTTGCTTCAGTAGCGGATCGACCATAATGAATAGCAATGTCCCAACCCTGACGAGCAAATTCCAAAGCAATTTCTCGACCCAAACGCTTTGCAGCGCCGGTCACTAAAACGGCTTTATTTGACGTAAATTGGGACGCAGAACTCATGTGCAGTTAAATTCTCTTAGACTAGCGAGCTATGGATATTACCTTGACCAGCCTAGAAGCGGAGCATAGCCAACTGCTCAGCAGCAAAATTCGTGCTGAAATCAATGCTAAAGGCGGCTGGATCCCCTTCTCCCACTTTATGCAAATGGCCCTGTACGAACCCGGCATGGGCTATTACAGCGCTGGCGCCCATAAACTGGGAGCAGGGGGTGACTTTACGACAGCTCCTGAATTAAGCCCATTATTTGGCTCCGCAGTTGCCAATACCCTCTTACCGGTTCTGGAAGGGTTTAAATCAAAAGGTCTGCCAAGCAAAATTTTAGAATTTGGAGCTGGCACCGGAAAATTGGCTGAGGCGATTTTGCAGCACCTGGGCAAACAGGGCTTTAGCCTCGATGCTTACGAAATTATCGAAATCTCTCCAGACTTGGCTGCCAGACAGCAATCGCGTCTAAACCACCTAATCGCTAGTCAAGAGAGCAGCACTACTTGTCACTGGCTAGATGAATTACCCCAAAACTATCAGGGGGTGATTATTGCTAACGAGGTCATCGACGCCATTCCTTGTGAGCTGATTATTTTTGAGAACGGCTTTTGGCATTGGCGCGGAGTCTCTGATGAGAATGGGCAGTTTCTTTGGAAGACCGGTAAACCGGTTAACCAAAATGCATTACCCACAATCTTATTAAATGGAAATTTTCCCGAAGGCTACACGACTGAACTGCATCCGCAAGCTCACGCTTGGATGCGTCAAGTCGCACAGCAACTTCAGACTGGATTATTTCTGACTTTAGATTATGGCTTTCCAGAGTCTGAGTACTATCACGCTCAAAGACAAGAAGGTACTTTGATTACGCATCACCGCCACCATGCAATACCCGACCCCTTTCATTTGCCGGGTCTTTGTGATTTAACGACACATGTGGAGTGGCTTGAGCTTGCTCGTATTGCTCTCGCAGAACAAGCAGATGACGTTTTCCTGACTAATCAAGGGGCTTATCTGCTAGACGCAGGGATCGGTGAACTGGCTTTAGAGCTTGCTGATCCAAAAGACGCTGAAACATTTTTGCCAATCTCCAACGCCTTACAAAAACTACTCTCTGAAGCAGAGATGGGCGAGCTCTTTAAAGCGTTTGCTTTCTCAAAGAATTTGAGTGATCTCATTCCAGGACAACATCTTCAAGACTTGCCCGGTTTGGGTGGTCGTAATCGCCTCTAGCTAAAGAGCTGCAGCAATCGCTGCTAAGCGCGCCTTTTCCACCACTAGCCGAATCTTCTCGCCGTTATTTCTATCGGAGGAGTCAAGATCAGCAATGCATTGCGCTAACTCTAGGGCTTGGGCTTTTTGTAAGGCCTGAATCAGATCGCTCACCTCAAAGCCGATTTGTTTGGCCAGGGTCAAAACCATCATCGCTCGCTCTGGCTTGCGCCACACATCAGCACGATTAAACCAAGCCAGAATCTCTTGAGCAGTATTTTTCTGATCTCCTCTTTGCTTTAACAAGAGATTCAGTTCGCTAAAAATTTCACTGAAGTCGCGAACTTCATTTGGCATCTTTACCGCCTCTGACCATGCTCGAATTTCAGTAGCAGGTAAATTCATGAGCACCACTGCACAACGCTCCTCTAATGTTGGAGGGACAATCCGCAAATAGTCTCGCAAGCTCTCTCGTTGTGGTTCATCGATGAGCTGCGCATTTAGACTGCTTGGTAACAGCAATTTTGCAGCGCCAGCATCCAGTAAGACCTGAAACATCCGCATGGGCTTAGTGGCTGTTAGACCTCTTGATAGCTCTTGCCAAATTCTTTCCGATGAGAGTGCTGCCAGCTCGCCAGATCGAACGATTGCTTGAATTGCGAGGAGGGTTTCCTCGGCTACGATAAATTCAGGAAAGCGGGCGGCAAAGCGGGCCACCCGAAGTAAACGTAGAGGGTCCTCAGCAAAAGCATCGGAGACATGACGCAAAATCTTTTTCGCTAAATCTGCTTGTCCATTAAATGGATCAATGATGGGGCCCACCCACTCGCCATTTTCAGAGAGCTCTTGTGCCATGGCATTGATGGTTAAATCACGACGCTCAAGGTCTTGCTCCAGGGTGACAGAAGGATCTGTATGGAATACAAAACCTTTATACCCAGCGCCTGTTTTGCGCTCTGTTCTAGCCAAGGCATATTCAGCTTGAGTGGCGGGATGTAAAAAAACAGGGAAGTCCTTGCCGACTGGACGAAAACCTTTTGCAAGCATTTCCTCTACAGAACTTCCTACCACCACATAATCGATATCGTGGGCTGGGATGCCCATCAGGGTATCTCGTATTGCGCCACCAACAGCGTAGGTTTTCACGAACTAGCCCATTCCTTCAAGCGTATGGCGACTCATTCCAAAGACATCCACTAAGGCATCTTGACTATTAACAGGCAAAGTATTGGGCAAACTCATCGAAGCAATATTATCTCGAGACATTAGCGTAGGTCCCGGTAAATATTCAAATGCAAGGGCTTGCAAATACCCGACTAGATTGGGCACAGGAATAATTAAACACTTTGTCTTGGCTTTACGAGCCGCAAACTCCACAATGGCCTTCATCGTTAATACATCTGGTCCAACTAAATCATAGGACTGGTGAATTGTCTGGGGCATAGTGAGCGATTTCACAAATGCACTGGCTACATCATCAACGCTGACAGGCTGAAACTGTGCATCACAATGCGCTAAAGGCAAAGCCGGAAATAATGTTGTTAGCTTAGAAAATAAATTAATGAACTGATCGGCCGCACCAAAAATGACAGAGGGTCTAAAGATTGTCCAATCGAGATTGCTCGCCTTCACTGCAGCCTCTCCAGCGCCTTTACTCCGCTGGTACATCGAAGGGCCGTGCTCGTCGGCACCTAAAGCACTCATATGAAGATAGCGCTTCAGGCCATGCAATTGCATTGCGGTAATAATGTTTTTGGGCAGCTCGACATGCGCCGCCTTAAATACTTTGCCATAGGGTTTGTCGGGCTGATCATGCAGAACGCCTACCAAATTAATCACGGCTCCATGAGAGCGCACGCGACCGCATAAATTTTGTAGCTCATCAAAATCATGAATATCAGCATCCTCAAGATGCACCTTAGGTAACATTCTGAGTTCACGAGCCGCGCTTAAATGTCGAGTAGGCAGCAATACTGAATAACCCGCATTTTGTAGTTTTGCCGATAAAACGCGGCCCACAAATCCATTGCCACCGATGAGTAAGATGTCGTATTTCATAAGATTGATTATCTTCTTAAGGTAAATCGCTTTGCGTTGCCGCTTTTGGAGTAATGGTGCCCAAGCGCTGTTTTAAGGATTGTGACTGCCCTTGCATGACAGATGCGTAATAACTGGAATTAGACAATACGTTCTTGACGTAGGTGCGAGTCTCGTTAAAAGGAATAGTCTCAGCAAAAATAGCGCCTTCAACTGGCCCATCCAATTTCTCGCGCCACTGTTTTGAGCGGCCCGGGCCAGCATTGTAGGCAGCCGAGGCTAGCACCCACGAGCCATCCAAATCATTTAGAACCATATTGAGGTAATTGCTACCGAGCGTCAAGTTGGTATTTCTATCTTGGAGCTGTTGGCTGGTATATGAAGTCATCCCGATTTTCTTGGCAACATACTTTGCAGTATTTGGCATGACTTGCATCAAGCCTGCCGCGCCGACATTCGATGAAGCATTCATAATGAAACGGGACTCTTGGCGGATGAGTCCATATGCCCAAGCCAAATTCAAATCAATCTGTTTAGCAATCGGTGCCAAGTCATCCTTAAAAGGGGTTGGGTAGCGCAAGGTGAAATCATGCTCTTGCTTGGTTCGATCAGCAGTATTGACAACACGATCATATAAATTCACCCTCTTTCCATACTCCGCAGCAGCTAACAATTGCTTATCAGACATATTACGCAGCTCCCAATTCCACTCTCGATTGCCTTCAAATCGAAGATTCATTGCGTAAAGATGTTGTGCCCGAATAAAACCATTGCGATTTGCCATCACATCAATTTCTTGCTCAGAAACTTTAGTTCGAGCTGGAGCATGATTCGATTTACCCAACTCTTCGCGCGCTAGTTGTCCGTAAAAATTAAATTGATCCTGAATCAGCTCAAAGGATTCGCGAGCTTTGGCGTCTTGTCCATCTGCCTTCAGTGCACGACCATACCAGTAGGTCCAGGCCGGATCTCGACTGCGGACCGCAGGATTCATGCCCTCGATGGCCTGCTTCACTAAAGTCCAATCTTTCACTCTCAAGCCTGCTCGAACCTTCCACTCTTGACTCTCTGTAGAGAGGAGCTCGTTATAACCTAAAGCCTGCTGCAGTCGATAGGCATCATCGGCATTGGGATCCAGCTTCTTAGCCAAAAATTGGCCGATCACTCCCCAGGCGACAGCCTGGTTCTCTTTGCTGTAGCGATTACCGATTTGCTGAAAATCCTTATATGCTCTAGCTGGATCCGTTTTCGCCATCTTCACCACATCAGCAATGGGATCTTCGCCACCTAAACGACGCGACATCGTATCAAAGCCCATTTCATTAGCAGCGCGACCGATGGCCCTACCCTCGCTTGGCGTCATGCCTCCAGCCTGAACTAGAAGTGGCACCAATTCTTGACAAGATTGCCCAAAGTAACGAGGGTCAATCAAAATGCTGCGCGCATCAAATGCAACCTTGCTAGTATTCTCACCTTGAGCTAAATGCGATTGCAATACATAGCATTTGACCGTTGTATCGTCATCGACTACAAACTTGGCGTACTCAGCATCAAAATTACTCCAATCTTTTCGCTTACCCAATACCAGCAACCAGTCATTGCGCATTCGATCCGCAATCGCACTCCCTTGATACTGATTCAAAAAAGCGTTGACTTGAGTATCTGCACCAGTATCTGCGCGGGCGCCGCCTCCACTATCAAATAATTGGGGCTTAATTCGAAAGTAAGCAACGTAATCGTCGTAAGGGTAATTTGCTAAAGCTGCAGCCAATTGCTGCGACCTGAAGACATCATTTTTTTTCGCGGCTTCCCGTAACTCTATAAAAGTCCGGTCTGCATCGGTAATTTCCTCTGGGGCAAGCTTACTTTCATAAGACTTAGGCAAATGGACTTTCTTTGACTTGTCTGCAAACGCGCCTGGACTCATCAGGGCTGCCCATAGGATCAGGAATCCAGAAAGGATTTTCAATGCTGGTGGTGGGTTTTGGTGCGACTTTCTCACTATGTAACCTTGTTTACTATATTTCTTAATTTTCACCTGATAATGCTCAATATGCACGGTAATTCAACCAAATCTCTCCGCCAAGACTTACTCAGGCAACGCAGTGAGTTTATGGCATCGCCAGACTATGCTCAAACCGAAGCCAGGCTAATTGGGGTATTGAATCAATTTTTGACAAACCATTCTCCAGAACTTAAATCTATCGCCTTATATTGCCCCATCCAAAATGAAATTGATTTACGGCCTACCCTATTGGATTGGGCAAATAATCAGGCTGATCGACAACTAGCGCTGCCATTTGCAAAAGAAGATAAGCATTTGGATTTTTATCTTTGGCAAGCGGGTGATGTTTTAAGCCCAAGCAAGCATGGGGTGCCAGAGCCGATTCCCAGCAACTCTCAAAGACCCCAAATTCTTCCTGACTGTATTTTGCTGCCCTGTGTTGGCTGGTCAGAGTCACAGGACAAGAAAAAGCATTGGCGACTAGGTTATGGTGGAGGCTACTTTGACAGAACCCTGGCTCTTTTGAAAAAACTGGGGCGCCAGCCGATCTGTATCGGCATCGGCTTTGATTGGCAAAAACTAGGTGACACCAAGTGGTCTGCTCAAACCCATGATGAGCCTCTGACCTACATGCTGACCGAGTCTGGCTTAAGACCCTAGACTGAGGTTGTCTGCAATAGCCAAAACGGCTTCTGCCTGGTTCAATGAATAAAAGTGCAATCCCGGGGCGCCGGCTACTAACAGTTGATCACAGAGATCAGTAACCACTTGTTCACCAAAAGCTCGAATCGAGGCTACATCATCGCCATAGGACTGTAGGCGCAATCGAATCCAGCGAGGAATTTCAGCGCCACAGGCATCTGAAAAACGCAGTAACTGCGTACTGTTAGTGATGGGCATAATCCCCGCAATGATAGGCTGCGTAACACCCATTTCGTAGGCTTCATCTACAAAGCGAAAGTAGGCGTCGGTATTGTAAAAATACTGAGTCACAGCAGAATTCGCGCCCGCCTTCATTTTCTGAACAAAAAAGTCAATGTCACTCGCTGGTGATTTCGCTTGAGGATGGGTTTCTGGATAAGCAGCTACATCGATATGAAACCAGTCGCCTGTCTCCGAACGAATAAATTCCACCAGCTCATTCGCATGATGGAACTCACCGTATTGGCCCATGCCCGATGGCAGATCACCACGCAAGGCAACGATGCGCTTAATACCCAGCGCTTGATATTGCTTCAGCATCTGACGCACACTCTCACGCGAACTACCCACACAAGACAAGTGTGGAGCAACCATTGCACCTGCCGCATGAATATCACTAACCACTTTTAAAGTCCCAGACTGGGTAGAGCCACCAGCACCAAAAGTAACAGAATAAAACGCGGGCTTGAGAGTTTCACTCAAGCGCTCGCGTACTAAACGTAATTTATTCTCACCTTCTGGTGTTTTAGGGGGAAAGAATTCAACGCTCAGTTCCATTACCTTAGCCTAGTCTTTTTAGTAGCTTGATTAATAACGATAGTGATCAGGCTTGTAAGGCCCTTGCTTAGTGACGCCAATATAAGAAGCCTGCTGATCACTTAACTCCGTTAACTGTGCATTGAGCTTCTTCAACTGTAAGCGTGCCACCTTCTCATCAAGATGCTTAGGCAAGGTATAAACACCAACAGGGTACTTGTCTGTACCGACCGCATTCCACAATTCAATCTGAGCAATCACTTGATTGGCGAAAGAAGAGCTCATGACATAGGAAGGATGGCCAGTTCCGCAACCCAGATTTACCAAACGACCCTTAGCCAAAATAATGATGCGCTTTTCAGGCACCCCATTAGCGGCCGGGAAAATCACATGATCAACCTGAGGCTTAATTTCTTCCCAACGGTACTTTTCAATACCAGCCACATCAATCTCATTATCGAAGTGGCCAATATTACAAACGATCGCTTGATCTTTCATCTTGACCATATGGTCATGAGTGATGACATGGTAATTGCCTGTCGCAGAAACAAAGATATCTGCCTTATCAGCAGCGTAGTCCATTGTCACAACACGATAGCCTTCCATTGCAGCTTGTAGGGCACAAATGGGATCGACTTCAGTGACCCAAACCTGGGCAGATAAAGCACGCAAAGCTTGTGCAGAGCCCTTACCCACGTCACCATAACCACAAACTACAGCTACCTTACCGGCAATCATTACATCCGTTGCACGCTTAATCGCATCTACCAATGACTCACGGCAACCATAAAGATTATCAAACTTACTCTTGGTGACGGAGTCGTTCACATTGATCGCAGGAAACTTGAGTTCTCCCTTTGCAAACATTTGATAGAGACGATGCACGCCTGTTGTAGTTTCCTCTGTAACACCTTTGACTTTCTCCAGACGAGTTGAATACCAAGTTGGATCAATAGCCAATTTATTTTTAATGGTGGCGAACAGAATGGTTTCTTCTTCGCTGGTTGGATGACTAATACAGGCTTGATCTTTTTCAGCGCGTGCACCAAGGTGCAATAACAAAGTAGCATCACCACCATCATCCAAAATCATATTGGTGAATCCACCGTCGGCCCACTCAAAAATACGGTGTGTGAAATCCCAATACTGCTCGAGGGTCTCGCCTTTAATCGCAAACACAGGTGTACCGTTTGCTGCAATCGCTGCAGCAGCATGATCTTGAGTCGAGAAAATATTACAAGAGGCCCACTGTACTTCGGCACCAAGCGCCTCTAGGGTTTCAATCAACACGGCTGTTTGAATGGTCATATGCAAAGAGCCAGTAATACGGGCTCCACGCAAAGGTTGTTGCGCAGAAAATTCATCGCGAATCGCGATGAGTCCAGGCATCTCGGTCTCAGCAATGGCAATTTCTTTACGGCCAAAGTCAGATAAAGAAATATCAGCAATCGCGCAACGAGTAGCTACGAAATCCTGTAGATTGAAATCAGAAACGGTATTCATGAATGCTCCAGCTAAATACGACCCAATGCCGGAGTAGATACTCGCTAGCCATTGAATCATGGGTTAGCGAGCGCGGTTGCAATAAGTAAATTCGGGATAGAAAAATTTACTCCCTCCAAGCCTGGGGATTGGCTGGTTCACAGCAATCCTTGCAACGCTCCTTGAAGGTATGGGGAAATTGTAAACAATTTCCCCGCTCTTAACTCAATACTGCTTACAAACCTGCTGCAGCCCTTAATGCAGGGGCTTTATCACATTGCTCCCAAGTAAATTCAGGCTCTTCACGACCAAAGTGGCCATAAGCAGCTGTTTTACGATAGATCGGACGCAGTAGATTGAGCATCTGTACGATACCCTTGGGACGCAGATCAAAGTGCTCTGAAACCAACTGAGCAATCTTTTCATCAGAAATCTTGCCAGTGCCAAAGGTGCTGACCATCACTGAAGTAGGCTTAGCTACACCAATCGCATAGGAGATCTGGATCAAGCATTTGGTAGCCAATCCAGCAGCAACAACGTTCTTAGCAACATATCGACCTGCATAAGCAGCTGAGCGGTCAACCTTAGAAGGGTCTTTTCCTGAGAAAGCACCGCCACCGTGGGGAGCTGCACCGCCGTAGGTATCGACAATAATCTTGCGGCCTGTTAAACCGCAATCACCCTGTGGACCACCAATCACAAAGCGGCCGGTAGGATTAACGAGATACTTAATAGCCCCTTTGACTAAATGCTTTGGCAATACCGGCTTGATGATTTCTTCGATGACTGCTTCGCGCAATTTCTCCAAAGAGATGTCTTCAGCATGCTGGGTAGAAAGCACTACCGTGTCGATCGAATCCGGCTTGCCGTCTACATAACGCAGGGTCACTTGGGATTTCGCATCTGGGCGCAACCAATTTAAACGACCATCACGACGCAGTTGAGATTGACGCTCGACCAAACGATGCGACAAGTGAATTGGCAAAGGCATTAACTCAGCAGTTTCATCGCAAGCGTATCCAAACATCAAGCCTTGGTCGCCGGCACCCTGATCGAGACCATCGTCATGGGCCTTATCAACACCTTGAGCAATATCTGGGCTTTGCTTGTCATAGGCCACTAAGACTGCGCAGCCTTTGTAATCAATACCATAAGCGGTATTGTCGTAACCAATTTCACGCAAGGTATTACGGGCTACTTGAATGTAATCTACGTTGGCATTGGTTGTAATTTCTCCAGCCAATACCACTAAACCGGTATTACAGAGTGTCTCAGCCGCAACACGGGCAGTTGGATCTTGGGTCAGGATGGCATCGAGGATGGCATCAGAGATCTGATCAGAGACTTTATCGGGGTGACCTTCAGAAACCGATTCTGAGGTAAAGAAGTAATCGCTAGCCATTGCATATTCCTTTAAAAAAATTAACACGATCATTAGGACAACTCGACGTGCCAGGAACCACAACGGCGACGCTTTAGCAGATTTTTTGAATCGCCCTGCAAGTTGTCTTAACTCGGCGATGGATCAATTTTATCCCAAAAATAAGAAATATTTCAAGATCGTCCAGAAATTTGGTTCTATACCAATGATTGAATATCATTGATAGGTGCAAAAACTCCTACTAAAGCCCGTTCTTGTTTTGATTGCTGTGCTGCCCTTATGCATTGTGCAAATGATCGGCGCTGGCTTGGGTCTCTTGGCTTATCTTGGCTCGGCAAGCTATCGACAACTTTTTCGCTCTCAATATCTTGCTGTCCTCAAGGCTCATCAATTGCCCTCGCGTCTCTGGACCGCAGTAATGGCCTCAGGCCAGCTCTTTTCAGATAGCTTCTGGATTTGGCGTAACCCCAAACAGGCACTGAAATTAGTCGAGATCCAAAATTGGAATTTGGTAGAGGCTGCGATTAATGAAGGACATGGGCTTGTGATGTTGACACCGCACTTGGGTGGCTTTGAAATCATTCCACGCGTGCTGGCTCAACATTTTCCTGCAACCATCCTCTATCGCCCTTCGCGTCAGAATTGGCTCAATAGTATTGTGGAAGAAGGTCGTGCTTATCCTAATATGCATTTTGTGCCAACCAATTTAAATGGGGTGAGACAAATGACGCGCGCCTTAAGCAAAGGTGAAGCGATTGGAATATTGCCTGATCAAGTTCCCAGTGGTGGCGATGGAGTTTGGGTGCCTTTCTTTGGTCGTCCCGCCTACACTACACCCCTGCCAGCCCGCCTTGCCAATCGCAACAAGACTCCCGTCATCATGTTTACTGCTAAGCGTAAAAATCTAGGGCAAGGCTGGTTAATGCAAGCAACGCGCCTTGCTCCATTTTCAGAGGATGCAAATCTAGCCGCCACTGAGATGAATCAGGCAATTGAACATGCGATTCTCAAAGCGCCAGAGCAATTTATCTGGGCGTATAACCGCTATAAACATCCTGCTGGCGCAGAGTTGCCTCCGAGCAATTAATTCATATCGATACCCGACATGATTTGGCTCCAAAACTTCTTTAATTTTTTAGCGCTCAATCTGCTCCGCTTATTTGCATTCTTGCCTTATCAACTCACGATTTGGATTGGTTACGGTCTTGGCTGGCTTGCAGCGTATATTCCAAATGAGCGTGCAAAAGTTGTCAAAACCAATTTGCGTTTATGTTTTCCAAATCTGAGCGAGTCTGAAATTGATGCATTAGCGATCGAGCATTGGAAATTATTTGGTCGAAGTGTGCTGGAGCGCAGTCGTATTTGGCTGGGAAGTGATAAACAAATCACAGACATCGTTTCGATTGAGTCTCAAATTACCCTGGGTGATCGCAAGCCTCGTCTATTAATTAACCCGCACTTTGTTGGTCTGGAGGGCGGCTTCATGGCACTGTCTGCTCTAGCGAGCAAGCATGACTGGCCTCGGGGGGCTGGTCTTTATCAAAATATGAAGAATCCCCTCTTCAACCAAAAGATGATTGAATGGCGCAATCGCTTTGGCGGCAAGTCGATTGAGCGACAAAGTCGTCTACGCGATCTCATTCGGGAAATTCAAACGGGCAATTTCATATTTATTGCACCCGATATCGACCTTGGTCCTAAAGATTCCGTGTTCGTTCCCTTCTTCGGCATTCCAACGAATACGATCACCTCCGTGTCTCGTCTAGCTAAATTAAGCGGAGCTGAGGTCTGTCTGATGACTACCACTTTGAATGCAGATCGAAATGGCTATACCTGTCATATCAGCGCTCCACTGCCGAACTTCCCATCTGATGATGTGGAAAAAGATACAGCAAGACTAAATCAATACATTGAGGAGCTTGTGAGAGAAAGGCCGGCAGAGTACTATTGGGTTCATAAGCGGTTCAAACATCGGCCGCCAGGCGAACCAAGCCTCTACTCTTAATTGAAGGACTTTGTACTTTGAATACCTCATCACGCAAACTGCGCTTCACCAAAATGCATGGTGCTGGTAATGATTTCATTGTCGTGAATGGCATCGACCAAGACCTGAGCAAGATCACATCTGATCAATGGCGTTCATTATCAAATCGTCAATTCGGAATTGGCGCAGACCAAATCTTATTAATCGAAAAACCCACTCGCCCTGATGCGGATTTTCGTTATCGCATCTTCAATTCAGATGGTGGCGAAGTGGAACAATGCGGCAATGGCTCGCGCTGTTTTGTCCGCTATGTTCACGAGCAGGGTCTCTCGAAAAAAAATCCGCTGCAAGTAGAGGTGGCTCATACTGTCATTAGTCTTAGGGCTCTCGACAATGGGGATGTCGAGGTAGATATGGGCGCCCCTATTTTTGAGCCTGCCTTAGTTCCATTTAATCCTGAAGGCATTGCTAGTAAGCAAGAGTTTCATGAAACGCTCTACGCACTACCCATTGGGAAAAATCCCGGCGCTCACGATGATTGGGTTGCTGTTTTATCGATGGGCAATCCCCATGCGGTTCAGGCTGTACTGGATGTCGACAGTGCTCCAGTTCGTATTGAAGGCCCCTCGATCGAAATGCATCCCGCATTCCCAAAGCGGGTGAATGCAGGCTATATGCAGATTCTCAATCGCCATGAAATCAAATTACGGGTCTTTGAACGTGGCGCAGGCGAAACGCTAGCCTGTGGCACTGGTGCATGTGCTGCGGTGGTATCCGGAATTCGCCGCGCCCTTTTAGATTCGCCAGTGAAGGTTCACACCCGTGGCGGTGATCTCGAAATTTCCTGGAAGGGAATCGTCGATGGCGTGGCTCAGTCCGTCATGATGACTGGACCTGCCACCACTGTCTTTGAAGGCGAACTAGAGCTTAGTTAAGCCCTACACGCCGTACTGATCGCGATAGGCTTTAACAGCAGGCAGATAGTTAGCGAGCTCGGTATTACTGGAAGCAGCTAAGAAACTCATCAAGTCTGCCAAGTTCGCAATGGCAATTACTGGCAAACCAAACTCTTGCTCAACAGCCTGCACCGCAGACTGCTTTCCAATTTCAGTAGCAGTGCCTGATTTTTCCATTCGATCCAGGGCAATTAATACTGCCACTGGCTCGGCACCAGCAGCGCGAATCAAGTCAACAGACTCACGAACAGAAGTTCCTGCTGAAATCACGTCATCCACAATCACAACCCTGCCCTGAACTGGTGCGCCCACTAGTGATCCGCCCTCGCCATGATCTTTGGCTTCTTTACGGTTGTATGCGTAAGGCACATTGCGTCCTTGATCAGCCAGTGCAATCGCAGTAGCTGCAGCCAAGGTGATCCCTTTATAAGCTGGGCCATACAACATATCAAACTGAATTTGAGAGTTGCTGAGGGCTTGAGCATAGTAATGACCCAGGCTGCTTAAGCGCTTTCCATCATTGAAGCCACCCGCATTAAAAAAATAAGGGGATAGACGTCCCGCTTTAGTTTTAAACTCGCCAAAGGACAAAACCTTTGCCTCTAAGGCAAAACGAATAAAGTTATCTTGATTAGAATTTTCTGAGCTCATAGGCCTCCATGTTACGCATCATTTCCGCTAACCTCAACGGTATTCGTTCCGCAAGCAAAAAAGGCTTTCTGCCATGGATGCTTGCTCAAAAGGCAGACTTTGTCTGCATGCAAGAACTCAAAGCCCAACGAGACGATCTCGAAGAAGACATTCTCAATCCCGGGGGACTAAACGGCTTCTTCCACCATGCTGAAAAAAAGGGTTACAGTGGCTGCGGTATTTATACCCCCCACCAACCTGATGATGTTCTTTATGGCTTTGGTAATCCTGAGTTTGATGCTGAAGGTCGCTATGTCGAAGCCCGCTTTAAAAAACTGTCGATCATCTCGGTATATATGCCCTCTGGCTCAAGCTCAGAGGATAGGCAGGTAGCCAAGTTTCGCTATCTTGAGGCTTTTTTGCCCCACCTCGTTAAGCTGAAAAAGTCTGGTCGTGAAATTGTGCTCTGTGGCGACGTCAATATTGCCCATCAAGAAATCGATCTTAAAAACTGGAAGGGCAATCTCAAGAACTCAGGTTTCTTGCCTGAGGAGCGCGCCTGGCTCACCAATTTATTTGATCAAGTGGGCTATGTGGATGTCTATCGTCAGCTTGAACCAAGTGCTAGTGAAGAGTGCTATACCTGGTGGAGCCAGCGTGGGCAGGCCTATGCGAAGAATGTTGGGTGGCGGATTGACTATCAAATTGCTACGCCTGAAATTGCCAGCAGCGCTCTGAAAACGTCGATTTATAAGGCAGAACGTTTCTCAGATCATGCGCCCCTCATTGTTGATTACGATTGGTCGATCTAGGGCTCGTATGAGGGATGGACTTCCGTAGTGTCATTCCATGGAGCAATCTTCATTAATAAAAGCATTCCTGGAATGGCTAGAGCAAAACACAATACAAAGAAATCAAACCAGCCTAGGGCCTCAACAATATAGCCCGTGATGGCATTGATGAAGGTGCGAGGTACTGCAGCCAGGCTTGTAAACAACGCAAATTGGGTGGCGGTGTAGCGAGGGTCAGTAACCTGTGCAATGAATGAGGTAAACGCAGCAGTTCCAAGCCCCACAGCAAATGCCTCAAACCCAATCACCCAAGCCAAAACCCATGGGCTTAGACCTACCTTCGCCAAGATCGCAAAACCCAGAATAGCCATGGCCTGCAAAACCCCAAAGATCCATAAACCGCGGGCAATCGTCATTTTTTGTAACCAGTACGCACCTAAAAACCCACCTGCTAAGCTGGCCCATAGGCCTGCGTTCTTTGCCACCAAGCCAATTTGGGTTCTCGTAAATCCCAAGTCCATATAGAAGGGAGTTGCTAGTGCGGTTGCCATCGAATCGCCGAGCTTATATAAAAAAATAAACGCCAGAATAGTCAGAGCAAAACCCCAGCCTTTGCGAGAAATAAATTCTTTGAAGGGCTCTAGTACTGCCTCACGCAAAGTGTGTGGTGGTGTGCCGCGCAAGCTGGGCTCAGGAAGCATTAGCGTGACGATTGGCCCGATTGCGATGAATGCGCCGGTAATCATGAAGACGGTAGACCAAGGCAAGTAATCAGAAAGAATTAACGATAGCGATCCCGGCACTAGGGTAGATAACTTGTAGGCATTTACAAAGAGCGCAGTACCCGACCCCAATTGCTCATCGCTTAACCACTCACGACGATAGGCATCGACCACAATATCTTGACTAGCCGAAAAGAAAGCCACTACTGCTGCCAAGCCTACGACGATCCAGATCTCAGAAACGGGATTGAAGAAACCCATTCCCATGACTGCGAGCATCGTAATAATTTGGGTGACCAACATCCAACCCCGTCGCCTTCCGAGAAATGGCAAGGGGAAGCGATCTAAAAAAGGCGACCACAAAAATTTCCAAGTGTATGGAAAACCAACTAGGGCAAATAAGCCAATGGCTTTGAGATCGACGCCCTCTGACTTAAGCCAAGCTGAGAGCAAGTTATAGAGAATGAATAAAGGTAAGCCGCTGGCAAAGCCCAGAAAAGCACAGGCAATGAATGCTCTGGTATTGCTGGGTGCACTAGAGGCTGTCTGGCTATTACTCAACAGATTCTGAAATGGTTAAGCGCGAGAAATCCGAAACAGCGCGAGGCTACCGAAGAGATTAGGAAGTAGCGTGACCTCCCGCCCTTCATGCAAGATGCATTGATCAATCACTTTCAAACCGAGATTGGATGCCAGCTTCTCAAAGTCCGCTACTGTCAGCACTCGGACATTGGGGGTGTTGTACCACTGGTAAGGCAGACTCTTCGATACCGGCATGCGCCCCAAACCTACAGCTAGGCGATGTGACCAGTGTCCAAAATTCGGAAAGGAAATAATTGACTCCTTGCCCACCCTGACTACTTCACGCAAAATCTTCTCAGTTTGATGAATGGTTTGCAGCGTTTGTGAGAGTACAACGGTATCAAAACTATCGTTCTCAAATAAGGCTAAGCCACCCTCAAGATTTTGCTGAATGACATTCAACCCTTTATGCACGCATGAGAGGACTCTTGAATCATCTATCTCCACACCATAGGCATGTACTGGTTTTTGCTCTTGTAGATACTTCAAAAAGCTACCGTCGCCACAACCCAAGTCAAGTACCTGACTATTAGGGGCTATCCACTTCGCAATCGCTTGAAAGTCATTCCGTATCATCTGCGTGCCTCATGCATTTGATCAAAATACGCCCGAATTAAATGGTGATAACGAGGATCATCTAGCAAGAAGGCATCATGACCATGCGGCGCATCGATTTCCGCGTAACTGACTTCACTCTTATTACCAAGCAGAGCCTGAACAATCTCTCGGCTGCGATTCGGTGGAAAACGCCAATCCGTTGTAAAACTCACTACTAAAAACTTCGCCTGTACCTCAGCTAAGGCACGCTGTAGGCTGCCCTCATAGCGGCGGGCTGGATCGAAATAATCTAAAGCGCGTGTAATCAGCAAATACGTATTTGCGTCAAAGTATTTAGAGAACTTCTCACCTTGGTGGCGTAAATAACTCTCTACTTCAAATTCCACATCAAAACTAAAGCGGTAATCGTTTGATTCTCCGTCGGGACGTTGCAGCTCTCGGCCAAACTTCTCTGCCATATCGTCATCAGACAAATAGGTGATGTGACCAACCATACGCGCAAGCTTCAGACCAGACTTGGGGATGACATTGTGCACGTAGTAATTGCCACCATGAAAATCAGGATCTGACAAAATCGCATTTCGTGCTACTTCATTAAATGCAATATTTTGTGCACTCAGTTTAGGTGTTGAAGCAATGACGATGCAATGATCGATACGCTTCGGAAATTGAATGGCCCAGGCCATCGCTTGCATACCGCCTAAACTTCCGCCCATCACTGCTGCAAATTTACGAATACCTAATTTATCGGCAAGTCTAGCCTGAGTGTTTACCCAGTCTTCTACCGTAATGACTGGAAAATCAGCGCCATAAGGTTTGCCTGTTGCAGGATTAGTACTCATTGGTCCAGTTGAACCAAAACAAGAGCCCAAATTATTTACGCCAATGACAAAAAAATGATCTGTATCTATTGGCTTACCTGGACCAATCATGTTGTCCCACCAGCCAATATCTTGAGGGTCATCAGGATTTGGCCCTGCAACATGATGCGATGCATTTAAGGCATGACAGACTAATACAGCATTACTTTTACCGGGATTGAGTCGACCGTAAGTTTCAATAACTAAATCGTAACCCGCCAATATGGCGCCACTCTGCAAAGGCAAGGGCTCGGCAAAATGGATAGTATTTCTAGAGAGATGTAACTCGCTCATTCGGACAGAAGAATGCGCAGACTGATGTCAGATGCATCGGTTGGTAGTTTTTTGAAACCACTTCGTGCAAATCGATGCCAGCGCCCTAAAACAAAGCTCATCAACATCGCCGCCCGAATGCTTACCTCGTCCTGACTCACCTGAGACCAAGCCCCGCCCTGAGTCTGGGCAATTCGCAAGGCTTGCTTCAAGGAGGCCTCTACACGATCAAGCACTTGGGTAATGCGTTCTTGCAAACGATCATCCTCTTGCAATAAAGCATCTCCTAAAAGCACACGTGTCATACCAGGATTTTTTTCAGCAAAGAATAAAAGCATTTGCAAAATGCCGCGAGCCTGAGCAAGGCCAGACTCTTCTTTTTGGTTAATTTGATTAATCAGCCCAAAGACAGTTTGCTCAATAAAAGCAATTAAGCCTTCAAACATTTGCGCCTTGCTGGCGAAATGACGATAGAGTGCAGCCTCTGAAACTTGAATCTTCGCCGCCAAAGCTGCAGTAGTGACTCGCTCACCTTTGGGGTTTTGCAACATCTCAGCCAGAACCTGCAATATTTGTAAGCGACGCTCGCCAGGACGCGGACGTTTGCGCGTCTTATCAGCATCCATATTGCTCGCTGGATTCAAAGAATCTGGCATCTCTTATCGCTTATTCAATGTCTATCGAGAACGAATCATCGTTCCGAAAGCTTGCTCAGTCAAAATTTCTAGCAATAGGGAGTGTTCAATTCTGCCATCAATAATATGAACTGAATTCACACCACTTTTAGCTGCATCTAGCGCAGAGGAAATCTTAGGCAACATGCCCCCAGAAATCGTTCCGTCTGCAAATAATTCATCAATCTCGCGGGCTGTTAAATCCGTCAAGAGCTTGCCATTCTTATCGAGTACGCCAGGAATATTGGTCATCATCACTAATTTCTCGGCATGCAAAATTTCAGCCATCTTGCCAGCCACCAAATCTGCATTAATGTTGTAGGCTTGACCCTCTTCGCTAAATCCAATTGGGGAAATGACTGGAATAAAAGCATCGTCTTGGAGGGCCTTCACTACCGCAGGATTAATGGCTTCAATCTCACCTACAAAGCCAATATCAATATTCTCACCGCGCTTATTTTCATCAGGTACTAATAGTTTTCTAGCATGAATTAAGCCACCATCTTTTCCAGTTAAGCCAACTGCTTGACCGCCAAAATGATTAATCAACATCACGATATCTTGTTGCACTTCACCACCTAGAACCCACTCAACCACTTCCATGGTTTCTTCATCGGTGACGCGCATACCTTGAATAAAGGTGCCAACTTTGCCAATCTTTTTGAGTGCTTCATCAATCTGTGGTCCGCCTCCATGAACCACTACCGGGTTCATGCCAACGAGTTTGAGCAAAATCACATCACGTGCAAAACTTTCTTTCAGGCGCTCTTCAACCATCGCATTGCCGCCGTACTTAATCACAATAGTCTTGCCGTGATATTGGCGAATGTATGGCAATGCTTCGGCCAGAATCTCCGCCTTCAAAATTGGCGGAATATCGGCGAGCGTAGGCAAGGAATTGGTCATCAGAAAAGCGATTTATTCGCCAAATAGTTTTTGACGCAGCTCGCGACGCTCTTGCGCCTCAAGCGATAAGTTCGCGGTAGGTCTCGCGATTAAGCGCGATAGGCCAATAGGTTCGCCAGTCTCTTCACACCAGCCGTAGTCTCCTGACTCAATACGGGCCAGGGCTTGCTCAACTTTTTTCAAGAGTTTGCGTTCGCGATCACGGGTCCGCAATTCAAGCGCATGCTCTTCTTCAATCGTTGCCCGATCAGCTGGATCAGGAACCAAAATGTTTTCACGAAGATGCTCGGTAGTCTCCGAAGCATTCTTCAAGATATCGTCTTTGAGGGTTAAAAGCTTTTGACGGAAAAAATCCAATTGAGCGGCATTCATGTACTCCTTCTCGGACATCTTCATTAAAGTGTCCTCAGTGAGTGGGGCACCTTTAACTGCTTTGCTGGCTGTTTTAGCTGCTGCAGGTTTTGTTGCTGTTTTTACCGTCATTTCATTCTTTCCTGGGTTTGAAGCATTATTGCCTCATTCTGCCAAAGTTTTGCGACCTTTTATCAATATTTACTGTGGCGGTGGATTGTATCGGAATCCGGCTCAGACCAAGCAGCCTTCTAGGCCAGCCAGCAATGTGTCCTTCGGCAGATCAATCCCAATGAAGACCATGCGGGTTTGTTTAGGCTCAGAGCCCCAAGGGCCGGCTAAATCGCTGCCCATCATCTGATGAACCCCCTGAAAAACCACCTTGCGGGGGCTCCCCTTGACATATAAGACCCCCTTATAGCGCAGCATCTTCTCACCAAATACCTCCAAAATGCCGCCCAGGAAGTCTTCTAGCTTTTGATGATCAAAGGGTTTATCACTACGAAATACGAAAGACTGGATGCGATCTGTGTGTCCTGCGTGCCCATGATGATCGTGTGCATGGTCGTGGTCATGATGATGGTGCTCATGATCATGACTGTGGTCATGCCCACAAGTACTGTGATCATGATCTTCTTGCTCCAGAAAATGAGGATCAATGTCTAATTTGGCATTGAGATTGAAGCCTTTGAGGTCCAGCACCGCATTTAAAGGAACAATCCCTTTGGCAATCCCCTGAATTGGTGCACGGGGATTCATATGCATTAAGCGATTCTTCAGAGCCTCCACTTCAGCCTGGCTAACCAGATCCGTTTTGGTGATGAAGATTTGATCGGCAAAGCCTACCTGTCGCTGAGCCTCTTCATGCTCAGAAAGCTGTTGTTGGCCATGCTTGGCATCCACCAGCGTCACCACTGCGTCTAAGACATAGTGATCCGCAACATCATCATCCATAAAGAAGGTCTGGGCTACAGGTCCTGGGTTGGCAACCCCCGTAGTTTCAATGACGACCCGATCAAAGCTGATTTTTTTGTCTTTACGCTCTTGCCAGAGCGCATTGAGGGCCTCAACTAAGTCCCCGCGGATTGTGCAGCAAATGCAGCCATTGCTCATTTGCACAATATTTTCTTGATGATCTTGAACCAAAATATCGTTATCGATATTTTCCTCACCAAATTCGTTTTCAATCACGGCAATTTTCTTGCCGTGTTGCTCGGTCAAAATATGTTTGAGGAGAGTAGTTTTACCGCTGCCTAAAAAGCCGGTCAGGATTGTTACAGGAATTAATGCCATCACAGGTCCATTCAAAATTCAGATTTCCCACAAAGGGAAACTCATATATTACCGAGTTGCTTAGCCTTTGCCTACTTTTGCACGTGGGTGGGCTTTGTCATAGGCCTGAGCTAAATGCTGGAAATCCAAAGAGGTATAAATTTGGGTACTGGCGATACTGGCATGACCCAACATCTCCTGCACCGCCCTTAAATCTTGGGATGATTGCAAAACGTGACTAGCGAAGCTGTGCCGCATCATATGAGGATGCACATGGGTTGGAAGCCCCGCCCTCATCGCCAGGCTTTTCAGGCGTGATTGAACTGTTCTAGGTGATAGGCGAACCCCATTAGCTGAGATAAACAAGGCGATTGATTGAGTGGCATGAGGTGATGCATCACGCAGATCTCTCCAGGCCTTCAAGGAGCTCATGGCAGGGACGCCCACCGGGACAGAGCGTCGCTTACCACCCTTTCCTAATACTGTCACCTCAGCAGCATTCCAGTCCAGCCAGCCAGCCGACTCCTGTTGGCGATCCTTGCTCTGCAATACATCAATCCCCAACAACTCTGAAAGACGCAATCCCGATGAATACAGAAGATCGATTAGCGCTGCATCACGAACGGTTTCCAAATCGTTTTTCTCTTGAGCCTCACGCACTGCCTGATTAACCAAAGCCAAAGCCTGCTCAACGGAGAGCGCTTTGGGTAATGACTTCAATCGCTTGGGGGCTTTGACATCGTCTACAGGATTGACAAGCAAACTGTGCTTTGCTGAACGCGCATCCTTCTCAGTTATCCAGTCGAACCATCCTCGCCATGCAGAAAGCGCCCTAGCAATAGTTCTGGATGATTTGCCTTTGGCATGTAACTTACCCGCCCAGCGTCGAATATGCGCATTGCTGACTTTCAGTAATTCAACAGCATCCTCAACAGCAAAATTTTGCAGAGTAGAAAGATCTTGGCCATACGCCTTTAGCGTATGTGGTGAAAGTTGACGTAATACATGTAGCTCATGCAAATACTCTTGCATCAGCGGATGAAGCGGCTGAGTTTCAGCTGCCGCTGTCTTCATATGCTTTAACACGGTCCAAAGCTGCAGCAGTGAGTTCTGCAATCTGCTTTAAATAGAAGGCGCCCATATCTGCCGTAAAACGGGTTTCATCCTTGCTAGCCAACAGCAGGACAGCTGGAGAGTGAGGAGTTGACGCGTGTTTCGCAATTGGTAGGCCAATGGCAACCATACTTTGCCATGCTGGATCAATTGCTGTTTGCGTTGCCAACAAATCTACGCTTGCCGCTGCCAATTCTTTTGCAGATCCGCACAAGGGCGTGTCGATCCAAGGACCGAATGCAGAATGGGGTGAGAGCAGTTGGGCGCTGTCGACCTCAAAGACTTCTGCCAATCCAATCGTTACTGCACTCTCGACCTCAGCCTTAGTATTAGCACGCATCAATTGCAACAACCAAGCAACGAGTGCCTGCTGGGTTTTGTCATTACGGCTACCAAAATAAAGCATCTCACTTAAGCGACGATTCAATTCTTGGTTTTGTGTGCGCAGCAGAGTCATCTGCCGCTCTTGTAAAGAAATCGCGCGATCTTCGTGCGGATGCTTGAGGCGAATCTCATTTAATAGATTGGCGTAGCGCTCAAAGAAACCAGGGGTTGCTCGTAACCACTCTGCTACTAATTCTTCTTGCTCGGCTTGTTTGCTATCAATTACGCTCATCTATCTATCTCTCTGTTTTCTCTTTAGCTTAACTTCTTACGTAACAGCTCATTGACTTGGCCTGGATTCGCTTTACCTTGGGAGACTTTCATGATTTGTCCGACCAAAGCATTAAAAGCCTTTTCTTTTCCAGAGCGGAACTCTTCAACCGATTTTTGATTGGCTGCCAATACCGCATCAATGATTGCCTCTAAGGCACCGCTATCGCTAATTTGTTTTAAGCCTTTAGCTTCAATAATTTGATCAACTGAGCTAACGGGTTTTCCAGAGAGCGCTTCCTCCCAAAGGATTGCAAATATATCTTTAGCAATCTTGTTAGAGATGGTGCCATCAGCAACCCGTTGTAATAAGGGAGCAAGGTGAGTCGCCTGCAGCGGTGAAGCGGCGGCAGAGATGCCAGCGCGATTGAGTGAAGAAGCAAATTCACCAGCAATTAAATTGGCAGCGGCCTTAGCTAATGGCTTGCCAACAATTGCTAGTAAGGCTTCAAATAAGTTAGCTGTGTCGCGATCTTGTGTGAGTAGCTGCGCATCGTAAGCACTCAAGCCGAACTCGCTTTGCCATTGCTGGCGTAGCTGAGCAGGCAATGCTGGCATCGTTTCACGGACTGCTGCAATCCAAGCATCATCAATGATGACTGGCAATAAATCGGGGTCAGGAAAGTAGCGATAATCATTGGCATCTTCTTTGCTGCGCATGCTGCGAGTCTCACCGCGATCAGGATCATAGAGACGCGTCTCTTGCACCACCGTGCCGCCATCTTCAATCAACTCGATTTGACGCCGAATCTCATACTGAATAGCTTCTTCTAAAAAACGGAAGGAGTTGAGATTTTTAATCTCACAGCGTGTACCAAATTCTTTTTGTCCCACTGGTCGAACTGAAACGTTGGCGTCACAACGGAAAGAACCTTCTTGCATATTGCCGTCACATACTCCTAGCCACACCACCAAACCATGCAAAGTTTTAGCATACGCAACCGCTTCTGCAGCACTGCGCATCACTGGCTCAGTGACGATTTCCAATAAAGGAGTACCAGCACGATTCAGATCGATGCCGCTAGAAGCTTCGCCATGGGGGCCAATAAAGCCCTCCTCATGCACAGACTTGCCTGCGTCTTCTTCAAGATGAGCGCGGGTCAATTCAATTACTTTGACTTCATCGCCAACTAAGATTTCTAAGTGACCGCCCAAGACTACCGGAATTTCATACTGACTAATTTGGTAGCCTTTCGGTAAGTCAGGATAGAAATAATTCTTGCGGGCAAAAATACTAGCCGGCGCAATCTTGGCTCCAATTGATAAGCCAAATCGAATGGCATGCTCGACAGCAGCGCGGTTCAGTACCGGCAAGACACCAGGCAAGGCCAAATCAACTGGACAGGCTTGTGTGTTTGGTCCAGCACCAAAGCGTGTGCTCGCGCCACTAAAAATTTTGGATTGGGTTTGTAACTGCGTGTGGGTCTCTAGCCCGATAACAACTTCCCATTGCATCATGCCACCTCGCTTGCTTGACGCAAATGCCAATCACTGGCTTGCTGGTAGTGGTGAGCAACTTGCAATAAGCGAGCTTCAGAAAAATAATTACCAATCAACTGCATGCCAATTGGTAAATTCTGTGAATTAAATCCGCAAGGAGCGCTCATTGCTGGGAGTCCCGCTAGATTTGCCGACAAGGTATAGATATCTTCTAAATACATCTGCAAGGGGTCTTTTGACTTTGCGCCTAGACGCCAAGCAACATCCGGCGCGACTGGACCCAGAATCACATCGCAACTCTGAAATGCGGTTTGGAAATCAGCGGCAATAATCCGCCGAATTTTTTGAGCCTGTAAATAATAAGCATCGTAATAACCATGAGACAACACATAGGCACCAATCAAAATACGGCGCTTAACCTCAGCACCAAAACCTTCAGTGCGAGATTTTTTATACATGTCATTGAGATCGCGATACTCACTGGCGCGATAGCCATAACGCACACCATCAAAGCGGCTTAGGTTGCTTGAAGCTTCCGCAGGCGCCAAAACGTAATAGACCGGGATAGACAACTTGGTCTTTGGCAGGCTGACTTCGATTATCTGGGCGCCCAAACTTTCTAATAATTTTGCTGCCGCCTGGACAGACTTGGCGACCTCTTCGGATAGCCCTGCTGCAAAAAATTCTGCCGGCATGCCAATCCGCAAACCTTCTAAGGGTTTTGCAGGGTTTGCATTTCCTGCGCGCCAATCCTGCTGGAGATAACGGCTGTAATCCTCGCCAGAATCTGCCAAAGAAGTCGAGTCGCGCGGATCGTGCGACGACATCGCTGAAAGCAATAATGCGCAGTCTTCGGCACTTTTTCCCATTGGCCCAGCTTGATCGAGGGAAGAGGCGTAAGCAATCATCCCGTAACGGGATACACGCCCATAACTTGGTTTAATGCCGGTCAATCCACAAAAAGCTGCAGGCTGACGAATGGATCCACCAGTATCGGTACCGGTCGCAATCGGCGCCAGACCAGCGGCTACAGCTGCAGCCGAACCGCCTGATGAGCCTCCCGCCACACATTCTGTATTCCAGGGGTTCAAAACTGGGCCGTAAGCGGAGTTTTCATTGGATGAGCCCATGGCGAACTCATCCATATTGGTCTTGCCCAGGCAAACCATTCCAGCCCCATGACCATTGGCCTGGTCTGGAATGCCCAGATTAGCAACCACAGTGGCATCAAACGGACTTTGGTAGTTTTCCAGCATTTTTGAGGCTGCAGTGGACTTCCAGCCCCTCGTTACAAAGACATCTTTGTGGGCAATAGGAATACCCGTTAATTTACTGGCCTTACCTGCGGCCCTTAAGGAGTCGGCCTGGGCAGCTTGCGCAAGGCTAAGCTCGGGATTCACGTCTAAATAAGCGTTGAATGCCTTACCCGCTGAAATGCGACTTAAAAAGTACTGCGTTAGCTCGGCACTAGAAACCTCTTTGGCTTCCAGAGCCTTTGCCATCAGGGTGATCGGGGTTTTATGCCAACTCATTCAATCACCTTGGGAACTAAGAAATAGCCGTCTTGTTGCGCTGGCGCAGAAAGCATATTTTCCGCACGATGGTCGGATTCGGTGACCCGATCCACCCTCAAAGCCTGGGCTAACTCACGCAAAAAGAGGATAGGGTGCGCCAAAGGCTCTAGCCCCGCAGTATCTACGGCCTGCATCTCCTCCACTAGAGAAAAAACAGCTTGTAGCTGGGGCAAAATTCCCTCAGCTTCTGTAGGATTTAATTCCAGTCTAGATAAGTGCGCAATGCGCTGAACATCGTCAAGTTTCATGAGGCGCTAGAGTATCATTCCTATATATATTTATTAACACTTCTTATTTTCCCACTACATCATGTTTGGTTTTTTCCGTAACTACTTTGCCAATGACCTAGCCATCGACCTGGGTACCGCCAACACCTTAATTTATATGCGTGAGCGGGGTATTGTGCTGGATGAGCCCTCCGTTGTGGCAATCCGCCAAGAGGGTGGCCCAAATGGCAAAAAGACCATTTTGGCAGTAGGAAAAGAGGCTAAGGCCATGCTGGGCCGCGTTCCCGGCAATATTGAGGCCATTCGCCCAATGAAAGATGGCGTGATCGCCGATTTCACGATCACCGAGCAAATGCTCAAGCAATTTATCAAAATGGTTCATGAGAGCAAGCTTCTCAAACCTAGTCCTCGCATCATTATTTGCGTTCCTTGTGGATCTACTCAAGTTGAGCGCCGTGCTATTCGCGAATCGGCTCTCGGCGCCGGCGCCTCACAAGTCTTCTTAATTGAAGAACCTATGGCTGCAGCGATTGGTGCGGGCTTGCCAGTTTCGGAAGCGGCAGGTTCAATGGTGGTGGATATTGGCGGCGGTACCACTGAAGTCGGTGTGATGTCTTTGGGTGGCATGGTTTACAAAGGCTCGGTTCGTGTTGGTGGTGACAAGTTTGATGAAGCCATTACCAACTACATTCGTCGTAACTACGGCATGTTGATCGGCGAGCAAACTGCTGAGCTGATTAAAAAGACGGTTGGCTCTGCATTCCCTGGCACTGAAGTGCGTGAGATGGAAGTCAAGGGTCGGAATCTTTCAGAAGGTATTCCTCGCAGCTTTACTGTTACCAGCAATGAAATCCTGGAAGCATTGACCGATCCACTCAATCAAATTGTGACCGCAGTTAAAGCAGCGCTCGAGCAAACACCTCCTGAGTTGGCATCGGACATTGCCGAACGCGGCATGATGTTGACAGGTGGTGGTGCACTATTGCGCGATCTTGATCGCCTGTTGCTTGAAGAGACAGGGCTGCCCATTCATGTTGCGGAAGATCCTTTGACCTGCGTAGCGCGTGGCTCTGGTATTGCTCTAGAGCGCATGGACAAGCTAGGCGGAGTATTCTCGCAAGAGTAAACACTTCTCACATCGATCAGGGCATTGCAATATAGCGCTCCACCTCTTTTTAGACAAGGCATTCCGGCCTTAGTCAAATTGATCGTCTGTCTTTCAATCAGCATTGCACTGATGCTGATTGACTATCGATTCAAGACACTGGATCCGATTCGCAATAAAGTGAATTGGGTTTTGCGTCCCCTCGAGTACATCATGCTCACGCCCCGCAATGTGTATCAAGCCAGCACCGATTACTTCACTACGCGCGGTACGCTAGAGCAAGAAAATCAAGTTTTCAAAGCACGTCAAGCTGAACTTGCGTTGCTGGCAAATCAATCTGAGTTTTTATTGATTGAGAATCAAAATCTTCGCCAGCTCATGGATTTACAAAAGCAGCTTGCGTTCAAAACACTTCCCGTAGAAATTCTCTTTAATCCACCCAATCCAATTTCTCAACGCGTAGTAATTAATCGTGGAAGTGACGATGAATTGAAGCTCGGCAATCCAATTGCAAATGATGCCGGCATACTGGGTCAAGTAGTGCGTTTATATGATCACTCAGCTGAAGTTTCGCTCCTAGAGGACCGCGACTTTGCGGTGCCAGTCCAAGTGGCTCGCAATGGCTTACGCGCTGCTGTTTTTGGTGCTGGTCGCGGCAATCCACTAGAACTTCGTTACCTCCCTGTTGCCAGCGATTTAGAAGTGGGTGACATCTTGATTACTTCTGGTATCGATGGGGTATATCCTCCCGGCTTTGCCGTTGCTGTCATTAGCCGTATCGAGCGCAATACCGAGAAGAACTCATCGAATGTATTTTGTGTGCCCATAGCTGCTGTTAATCGCTACCGTCAGGCACTAGCCTTCCTTTACGACCCTCAGTGGGATGCTAAGGCGCCCAATCTCAATAGTAAGTTTGGTGGAAATGCAGCAACGACGAACACCGCACCAGGGCGTCGCCAAACCCGCTCCAGGGGGATGCCATGATCGATCTTGAAAGCGGATACATTCTGCGGCCGGTTAATCCGGTATTTATTTACTTTAGTTTGTTTTGTGCCCTGTTACTCAACCTACTTCCGATTGGCAACTATGGATGGGTGCCAGACTGGCTAATCGTATGCATTATTTTTTGGAATATTCATCAACACCGCTACATCGGCGTGACTTGGGCATTTATTTTCGGCCTTCTCATGGATGTCCACAACTCGGATTTGCTGGGCTTACATGCCTTTAGTTATGCACTAGTCGCGTATATCGCAATTGCTTGGCAAAAGCGGATCGTAGCCCTGAGTGTGGCATCTCAAGCGCTCCATCTCTTGCCGATCTTTTTACTAGTAGCGTTATTTCCTTTGATCATGCATTGGATCTTGAGCGGAGAAATCATTTGGTGGGCACTTACTGGTGCAATTCAAGCCTTTATTGAGACCCTGCTGTGGCCGCTCGCAACACGTATTCTGCTCGCACCTCAGCGCAGACCGATAGACATAGATCACACTCGGCCACTTTAAGAAGCTGCATGGTTTCTTTCAAAAAACCCAATCTCGATTCATTTCAAAAGCGCATTCACATTGCGACTTTGTTCGTTACAGTTTGTTTTGCATTGCTGGGTGTTCGGCTAGTCTGGCTGCAGCTAATTCAACACGGTAGATACTCGCTGCTTGCTGAAAATAATCGCATTGCATTGGTACCCGCCCCAGCTAATCGCGGTCTTCTGATTGATCGCTCAGGAATTGTGATTGGCCGAAACTACTCTGCACTAACGCTTGAGGTTAATGCCGAAGAAGTTAAAGGCAATATTGATGACTTGATTAATCAGCTATCGGAAGTCATACAAATTTCTCCGCGCGATCGTCGTAACTTTAAACGCTCGCTTGAAGACTCTCGCAATATGGGTACCTTTCCCTTGCGATCGATGCTCAATGAAACTGAAACGGCTCGCTTCATGGCAAACCGCTATCGCTTTCCTGGAGTAGATATTCGGGCCCGCAGTTTTCGTGAGTACCCCTACAACGAATTAGCCTCACATTTAATTGGATACATTGGGCGCGTCTCGCAAAAAGATAAGGAGCGGATGCAAGCAGAGATCGGTGATGCAAAAGCAGATGATCCTGATGCACTACAGACCTCTTTCTTGCCCGGCATTCAATATGTTGGGAAGATTGGCTTAGAACAAAAATATGAAAGCGTTTTGCGCGGGGTTCCCGGTTACGATCAAGTGGAAATTACCGCTGGTGGTAGGCCAGTAAGAACCTTGTCAAGCTCCCCCTCTATCCCGGGCAAAAATATTGTCCTATCCGTGGATATCAAGTTGCAATACTTGGTTGAACAGCTGTATGGAAATTTTCGTGGTGCATTTGTAGCGATTGAACCCCAAACTGGAGATATCTTAGCCTTTGTTTCAAAGCCCAACTTCAACCCGAATGACTTTGTTGAAGGTATTGATGCAGTCACTTGGAAAGAGCTCAATGACTCTCCATCCAAACCCCTCTATAACCGCCCCTTAAAAGGAATTTATCCGCCCGGATCGACTTACAAGCCCTTCATGGCTTTAGCAGCCCTGGAGAATAAAAAACGCACCCCTTCACAAACCATTTTTGATCCAGGCTATTTTGATTTTGGTAACCATACCTTTCGCGATGATAAAAAGGGTGGTCACGGTACAGTAGACATGCAAAAGTCGATTGTTGAATCTTGCGACACTTACTACTACATGCTTGCGCGCGATATGGGCGTAGATATGATTGCGAAGTTTATGAAACCTTTTGGCTTTGGCCAAATCACTGGAATTGATTTAGAGGGTGAAGCGAAAGGTGTTTTACCGTCTACGGATTGGAAAAAAAATACCTTCAAAAAACCTGAGCAACAAAAATGGTACGAAGGTGAAACGATTTCTTTAGGCATTGGTCAGGGATACAACGCCTTCACGATTTTGCAATTAGCCCATGCGATGGCCAATATGGCCAATAATGGGGTGGTTATGAAACCTCACCTTGTAAAGGCGATTGAAGATCCCTTTACTCGTCGTCGCGAGCTCACAACGCCAAAGGAGAGCTACCGCATTGATCTCAATCCAGAAAATATTGCAGTGATTAAAAATGCCATGATTGAAGTAAATCGCTCAGGCACCTCTGCAGCAGCCTTTCAGGGGGCAGACTATGTAGCTGGCGGCAAAACGGGTACAGCACAGGTGTTTAGCTTAAATTCGAAAGAATATAAACATGGCGCTACCGCTGAATTCTTGAGAGATCATGCTTTGTTTATTGCTTTTGCCCCAGCTGATAAGCCCACTATCGTGATTGCAATGGTGGTAGAAAATGCTGGCTTTGGCGCACAATATGCCGCACCGATTGCACGCAAAGCACTGGATTACTACATAGACGGCAAATGGCCTAAAGAGATTCCCGAATGGAAAAGAGCCCCTTAAAAAAAATTCGGTCCCTCTTATTAAGATTTTCTTCAGGGCTAGATCAACGTCTAGGCTTGATATTGCTTTGTCTGGCAGTCATGGGTTTTTGTACATTCCTCTCGGCTAGCCAAGGAACGCCTGTCAGCATTGAAGATGAATTGCGAAATCTTGCACTCTCATTTGTAGTGATGTGGATCGTTTCACGCATTCCACCAAAATGGCTAGAACTAGCAGCAGTTTGGATATATGGCCTAGGAGTTGCGCTCTTAGTCGCAGTAGCTGCCTTTGGCTTAATTAAAAAGGGTGCAAGGCGCTGGCTCAATATTGGCGTAGTCATTCAGCCCTCAGAAATTATGAAAATTGCAATGCCACTGATGCTCGCTTGGTACTTTCAAAAAAGAGAGGGTATTCAAAAGGGTTGGGATTATGGGATTGCCGGAGTGATCTTAGCGATCCCTGTTTTTTTGATTGCCCGTCAACCCGACCTAGGCACCGCGCTCTTAGTTTTTGCTGCTGGAATGTATGTGATTATTTTGGCAGGACTCCCTTGGAAATGGATTCTGCCATTTATAGGTGTAGGCTTTTTTGGAATTGTCTTGATCGTCATTTTCGGCAATACGATTTGCGCTCCAGATATTACATGGCCATTTGTACATGACTATCAAAAACATCGCATTTGTACTTTGCTTGATCCTAGCAGCGACCCCCTGGGCAAAGGATTTCATACGATTCAATCGATGATTGCGATTGGCTCCGGAGGGCTCCTTGGCAAAGGTTGGTTTCAGGGCACCCAGGCTCATCTGGAATTTATTCCCGAGAAACATACTGACTTTGTATTTGCCGTCTTCTCTGAAGAATTTGGTTTAGTCGGTAACTTAATCCTGTTGGCTCTTTTCTTTGCCCTCATTAAAAGAGGGTTGGCAATTTCTGCGGGGGCGCCCAATCTATTCACTCGATTATTGGGGGCCTCAGTAACAATGATTTTCTTTACCTATGCCTTTGTCAACATTGGCATGGTCAGCGGTTTATTGCCAGTAGTTGGTGTACCACTTCCCTTTATTAGCTATGGCGGTACAGCCTTAGTAACGCTTGGATTTGGGGCGGGCATCCTGATGAGCATTCATCGACATCGCCGCTTAGTCCAGAGCTAAGCTCTAACAGGGTCAGTAGATAATAAAAAAGCCCGGAGAACCGGGCTTTTTTCACATAAGTGCAAATTACTTCTTACGCTTATTTACAGAATCTTTAAATGCTTTACCAGCAGAGAACTTAACAGTCTTAGCAGCAGCAATTTTGAGTGGCTCACCAGTTTTTGGATTACGGCCCATACGTGCAGCACGTTTGCCAGATGAGAAAGTACCGAAACCAATCAACTGAACTGAGTCAGCCTTAGTAACAGCTTTAATAATGTGCTCAATAGCAGAATTTAATGCAAATTCAGCCTTGGCTTTTGAGATCTCAGCATCGTCAGCAATCGCTGCGATTAGTTCTGCTTTATTCAAGTGAAGCTCCTTATTAATATTGATGTCGGCGCAGATTGCGCTCAGGTGATTTTAACCACAAAAAATTACAAAAATAAAGTGAAAGCGAAATAGTTTTTACTCTTGAACGGCTTCCACACCAGAAACAAAGTATTCTGTTTCGCCAAAACAGCTGGTGGGCAAACCGATGTGTTGCTCATACTTCACAGCCACTTTATTGCCAAGATTAGCATTCAGTTTTTGGGCGACTGCATCATCGCGCACCGTAAAGAAGAATTTTTCTGCAATCGTTCCTGGCATCGATACCATTGCCAGCTCTCCCTCCCAGGTTTTACAAATAAAGCCTTTTTTAGAGAATTTCTGTACATATCCGGCTCTCTCGCCAGTGGCATAGGACCAATTGAGCATAGCCCAGGTGTAGGCAAAAAAGCCTACTAATCCAATTAAAACAAGGCTTAAGAGCCATTTAAGAAATCGATTCATTTGCCATTTCCTTTGCCAGTTCTAATAAACCCCAATTTGAGCATACTCAATGAAGAAATAGATGAATAGTTTAGATTAGGCAACTTAAAATGAATAAATCCATATAAATCAGCCCAATCTCATGCAAACACGTCACATCATCTTTTTCATTTTTGTGGTCTCTGCGCTCTACGTTTATTTTCGGGGCAAAGTCCGTTTTGGACTTGTCCGCTCTCTGATGGATTACCAGGTGCTACTGGCCCCAATCAATTGCATGCTCTATCTTTTTTCAAAGATTAAGCCCACAGCCTATATTCCAGTGGACCAGTTTCCAGACTTAGCGCCCCTCAAAGAGCATTGGGAAACCATTCGGCAAGAAGCACTTTCTTTAAATGCCGATGGGGCCATTGCTGCAGCAACTGGCTATAACGATCTAGGCTTCAACTCTTTTTTCCGAACGGGCTGGAAGCGCTTTCATCTCTGTTGGTATGGCAAAGAAATGCCTTCCGCTATTGCGGCGTGCCCAAAAACCCTGGCGTTACTGAAATCGATTCCCTCGATTAAGGCAGCGATGTTTGCTTCTCTCCCCCCGGGCGCTACTTTAGTGCGCCATCGCGACCCCTATGCGGGCTCCTTACGCTACCACTTGGGCTTAGTAACGCCCAATGACCCTAAGTGCTTTATTGACGTAGATGGGCAACCCTACTACTGGAAAGAGGGGGAGGCGGTCATGTTCGATGAAACCTTTATTCACTTTGCGGCCAATCAAACCGATCATCAGCGTATCGTCTTGTTCTGTGATGTTGAAAGGCCTTTATATACCCCGTTCATGCGCATCTTTAATCGCTTGTTTGGCAAGTACGTCATGAGTGCGGCATCCTCGCAGAATGTTGAGGGTGAAAAGGTTGGCTTTGTAAATGTCCTTTTCAAATATTTCTACCATCTGAGAAGTTTGGCAAAGCAGCTTAAAGCCAAACATCGACCGGTTTATTACATCGGCAAATGGGTCTTAATTCTGGGTATTTTGTGGGCCCTATTTTGGTGAGTAAGTCCTAAACATTACTTGGGCATTAGGGCTCGGTTAATCTGCTCAGGGGTGATAGAGCCCCAAATTTCAATCCGTTTTTTTCGACTGTTCTGACCAGAAATAAACTGAATTTGCTTTTGAGGAATTTTTAATTGCTTGGACAGCCAAGCTAGCAGCATTTCATTGGCTTGGTTTTCAGCTGCTGGAGCTTGTAACGAGATTTTCAAGCAAGTATCAAAAAGCCCCACTACCTTTGTGAGCTTAGCTCCAGGCTGGCAATAAATACTAAGCACAATCCCAGTGGGGGCTTGTTTAATCCAAGGTGGCGTCATCAAAGTACTTTAAACTTAAATTATGCCAATCAAAAACTCTGAATCCCTAAACAGTCTTTTTGCCAATAATCGCGCCTGGGCCGAGGCGATGGTGAAAGAAGATCCTGAATTTTTTAAGCGCCTAGTCTCTCAGCAAGCCCCTGAGTATCTTTGGATTGGTTGTGCTGATAGCCGCGTTCCTGCCAATGAAATTGTTGATCTACTACCTGGCGAACTATTTGTTCATCGCAATGTAGCGAACGTCGTTGTGCACACTGATTTAAATTGCTTATCGGTGATTCAATTTGCCATTGACTTGCTAAAAGTAAAACATATTCTCGTTGTTGGTCATTATGGCTGCGCCGGCGTCCACGCCGCATTGAGTGATCGCCGTGTTGGCCTAGCGGACAATTGGTTGCGTCATGTTAAAGACGTTCACCAAAAACACGAACGTTATTTAGGTGAAGTACTGCCTACGCCAAAACGCCAAGACCGTTTATGCGAGCTCAATGTCATTGAACAAGTGATCAATGTTTGCGAAACAACCATCGTCAAAGATGCATGGTTAAGGGGTCAAGACCTCACTGTTCATGGTTGGACTTACCGCCTAGAGACTGGCTTAGTAAATGATTTAGGAATGTCAATTAGCTCTCCAGAGGAAATGAAAGTGCGTTACGAAAAAACTCTGCTGCGTTATGAGAATGAGTCTAGCTAGTTGCTGAAAAATCTTTCAAATCAGCTTGCAGTTGGTTTTTTAAAGCTTCTTTCAATTCTCCCCTACAGGCTGCTAGTCAATCTTGGATATCTGCTCGGTAGCATTGCCGCCTTGCTACCAAGCGAACGCAATCGTGTGGTGAAGACCAACTTGAGTTTGTGTTTCCCCGAGTTAAGCCCCAATGAAATAAATCAGTTAAGTCGAAAACATTGGCGCCTGCTCGGTCGCAGCCTGGTGGAGAAAAGTATCATTTGGCTCGGTAGCGCTAAGCAAGTGAGCGACATGATTGAAGTGCAATCCGAAGTAAACCTTGCCAGTCGTAAACCACGTATCTTGGTAAACATGCACTTCACCGGCATAGAGGGCAGCATTGTATTGAGTGCTCTTTCCAAAACCCATGATTGGCCCCGCACTTCCGGATTCTTTCAGAAAATGAAGAGCCCCTTCTTCAATCAAAAAATTATTGAATGGCGCAATCGCTTTGGTGGCAATTCGATTGACCGACAAGGCAACTCGATGGAATTGATTCGCGAGATTCGTAAAGGTAGTTTTATTATCATTGCCCCCGATATTGATTTGGGGATTAAAGACTCTACTTTTGTACCCTTCTTTAATATTCAAACCAATACGATTACCGCAGTGTCGCGCCTCGCCAAAATTACGGGGGCTGATGTCTGCACCATGATCACCACCCTCAAAGAAGATGGCTCCGGTTACATCTGCTCGATCAGTAAACCCCTAGAAAACTTCCCTAGCGATGATCCCGAGGCTGATACGGCTCGATTAAACCAAATCTTTGAAAAAGAAATTCGGCTCAGACCTGCAGAGTATTACTGGGTCCATAAGCGCTTCAAAAATCGCCCCAATCAAGAAGCCGGTCCTTATTAAGACGCAAGGCAGCAAGCAAGTCTTTAGTTGCCGCTACTTTTATCCTATCATTCAAGGATGAGCGAACGTATTGGGCTTTTTGCCGACCTTCATAGTAATTTAGAAGCCTTTGAGGCCTGCATGACTAGGGCTAAAGAGCTGGGCGTCACACGCATGGCTTTTCTGGGTGATCTGGTTGGATATAACGCCGATCCCAGTGCCTTAATCGATAGGATTGCTGCACTGGTAGATGCTAAGCAAGCGATCGCAGTCCGCGGCAATCATGATGAAGCCATCTTTAAAGACTACACACAGCAAATGAATATCAATGCTAGCGCTGCGATTGAGTGGACCAAAACCCAACTCAATTCGGCTCAAGTGCAGTTTTTGAAAGACTTGCCATTGATCATTCATGAAGAACAAATTTGCTATACCCATGCCTCCGCACATCATCCTGAAGCCTGGAATTACGTCACCGACAGTATGAGTGCCTGGCAATGTGCACAAAGTTCTGGCAAGCCTTATACCTTTGTTGGCCATGCTCATGAGCAAGCACTCTTCTATCAAAGTGCCGTGGGTAAGCTAATTCGTTTTGCACCACATCCGGGTGATGATGTGCCGGTCATGAATCATCGCAAGTGGGTCAGCGTGGTTGGCTCTTTAGGGCAGCCTCGTGATGGCAATCCAGCAGCATGCTTTGCAGTATTTGAGCCTGACTCTCAGTCGCTTACCTTTCATCGCACGCCTTACGACCACTTCACAGCAGCAGAAAAAGTCAGGCGGGCAGGCCTCCCTGAAGAGCTTGCAAATCGTCTGCTGACAGGCAAATAAGCGATGCCACTTTCCTCAGATATCGAAGCGGTCGATGATATTTTTCAAGAGGGCAAGGTTGTTGATGGCTTCTTATTGGGCAAAGAAGTTCATCGTGGCGGTATGGCCAGCCTCTTCTCGGCCACAAAAGCAGGCATTGGCGTTCCAATTCTTCTGAAGATTCCTCGGGTTGGCAAAGATCAGCCCGTTGAAAGCTTAATTGGATTTGAGACTGAGCTTACTATTTTGCGCGCCCTCAACAGCCCCTATGTTCCTAAATATTTGGGGGCTGGCAGTATGGCGACCCAACCGTATATCGCCATGGAAAGAGTGAATGGTAGGCCCCTGGAAGACTTCATCAAAGAAGGAAAAAAGTTCAGTGTTGAAGAGGTAATTCAGATTGGCGCTGACTTAGCCCAAGCAGTCCAATCACTTCACTCGCAAGATGCAATTCATCTGGATATCAAGCCAGAAAATATTTTGCTTGATGAACATGGCAAGCTCACTCTGATTGATTTTGGCCTATCACACCATGCCCGCTTTCCAGATCTACTGGCTGAAGAAATGCGCAAAGGTGTTGGGTCTGCACCCTACGTCTCACCAGAGCAAATCGTGGGTATCCGCGAAGACTATCGCAGTGATATTTTTTCGATTGGCGTCATCATGTATGAACTCCTTACGGGAGAGCTTCCGTTTGGCAACCCTCAAACCATGGGCGGTCTTCGAAAACGTTTATGGGCTGAGCCATTTCCCCCGCGAGGGATTCGTAAAGAGATTCCCCGTTGGCTTCAAGAGGTCATTCTTCGTTGTCTCGAACCTCGTGCAGCCAGTCGAATTCAAAGTGCCGCTCGCTTACGACAAATCTTGTTAGATCATGAGTCTCTTAAACTCACTGAGCGTGCCGATAGAGTTGAGCCGCCAAGCTTTTGGGAAAACCTTACCCGCTGGTTACGGGCTGCTGGTTATGAGCCCTCACCAAGCCCTCTTCCCAGTGCTGGCAACCAAGATTCACCTCTGATGATTGCGGCGATTGATACACGCCAATCTGATGGAGCGCTTCATCTAAAGATGCAAGTCGCCGCTCAAAATTTATTGCAAGCTTACTCTGAGGGTCGTTTGATTTGTGTCAGCACGATTGCAAGCACACCAACCTATGAAGGCAACCAAGAAAGTGAAACAGCCAGCGGAATTGTGCGCAGCCACTTAGTCCAACTGATGGAATGGGCTAAGCCACTGAAGCTTCCTCCTGAAAGAATTTCTTATCATGTATTGGAAGCGCTCGATCCGGCCAGCAGAATTGTGGAATTCGCTAAGGACAATGATGCCGCATTAATCTTAATTGGCGCAACGCATAAACTGCCCAACAAAGTCACGCCTTGGAGAACCTCGATGACAAAGATAGTCGAAGAGGCTTCCTGCAGCGTTCATATTGTGCGTACTTAGCTTAGCTCCGCCAAGCTAAGTACCACACTCATTACTTCATCTTATCCTGCTGACGATCTAGAATGACTTCAGGCTCTTGCGCTTCAATCCAGCTATCGCGATTGAGCACTGCATTGAGTCGCTTGTGATCGAGCTCACCAGTCCAATTGGCGACCACGATTGTTGCCACACCGTTACCAACCAAATTAGTTAAGGCGCGGGCTTCGGACATGAAGCGATCAATACCCAAAATGATGGCCAGACCTTCTACCGGCACATTACCTACGGCAGAGAGAGTTGCAGCCAAAACAATGAAGCCGCTGCCTGTAACGCCAGCAGCGCCCTTGGAGGTCAAAAGTAGGACCAACAGCAAGGTGATCTCTTGCAACAAGGTCATTTGGGTATTAGTAGCCTGCGCGATGAAGATGGCTGCCATCGTTAAATAAATCGAGGTGCCGTCTAAATTAAAGGAATAGCCCGTAGGAATAACTAAGCCGACACAACTCTTCTTGGCTCCTAAGACTTCCATTTTTTCAATCATTCGCGGCAGGACCGACTCCGAAGAAGAGGTGCCTAAAACAATCAGCAACTCTTCTTTGATATAGCGCACGAACTTGAAAATACTAAAGCCATTAAAGCGTGCGATCAGACCGAGCACAATGAAGATAAATAGTAGGCAAGTGATATAGAAACTACCCATAAGCTTGCCCAATGAGAACAAAGAGACAATCCCGTACTTACCAATAGTGAAAGCCATTGCACCAAAAGCGCCAACAGGGGCAAACTTCATGATGATGCCGATGATGTCGAAAAGAACGTGGGATAGCTTTTCTGTTAAGTCAAATACTAAAGTGCCACGGCCGCCAAACTTATGCAACGCAAAACCAAATAAGATGGCGAAGAAAAGCACTTGCAAAATATCGCCCTTAGCAAATGCATCAATTGCAGTGCTAGGAATGATATTCATTAAGAAGTCGACAACGGTACCGATTTTTCCAGGGCCGGTATAGGCTGCGATGCCTTTGGTATCCAAAGAGGCAGGATCAATATTCATGCCAGAACCTGGCTGGAATACATTAACAACAACTAAGCCAATAATGAGGGCTAGAGAGCTCACAACTTCAAAGTAAAGAAGTGCTAAACCACCAGTTTTGCCCACCTTCTTCATATCTTCCATGCCCGCAATACCCAGCACGACGGTACAGAAAATAATTGGGGCAATCAGCATCTTAATGCCCTTAATAAATGCATCTCCGAAGGGCTTCATGGCAACGGCCGCTTCAGGGTAAAAATGGCCCATGAAAACACCGATTGCAACAGCTACGAGCACTTGAAAGTACAGAATTTTATAAATTGGGGGTTTTTTGAGAGTCGCGGTCAATTTAGTCTCGCTTATAAGAGGGGTTTTAATAACGGTTAAACGTGTGATTTTATAACTTAATGGATACTTTGCCCACAAGTCCCCAGTGCTTGATAATGCTCTCATGGAAGATCAGGAAAAAGTTCGCGTTTCAAAACTGCTCTCAGAGCTAGGTCTCTGCTCTCGGCGCGAGGCTGATGGCTATATTGAGCAAGGTCTAGTGACGGTAGATGGGGAGGTTGTGAGCGAACTCGGGGTTCGAGCCTTTCGCCATCAAAAAATTGAATTGCAGTCTAGCGCCCAAAAACAGCAGGCCTCCAGGGTTACCGTCATTCTGAATAAGCCCGTGGGCTTTATTTCCCATTTTGATGATGAACAAGAGTATCAACCAGCCGCATCCCTGATTACGCCGGAGAATTACTTTCCCAGCCCCTTGGATAAAGGCCGCAGCACAAAATTCAATACCCGTGGTTTAGCCCCTGCCGGCCGGCTTGATATTGACTCTACTGGCATGCTAGTTCTGACTCAAGATGGACGAATTGCCAAACTGTTGATTGGGGAAAACAGCCCTATAGAGAAAGAATATCTCGTCAGAGTAGAAGGCAAGCTCTCATTTGCCGATTTGGATCTTCTAAAACATGGCCTCAGCCTAGACGGCGTTGTCCTCAAGCCAGCCCAAGTCAGCTGGCAAAACGAGGATCAATTGCGATTTGTTTTAAGAGAAGGCCGCAAGCGCCAGATCCGAAGAATGTGTGAGATGGTTGGGCTAAAAGTATTAGGTCTTAAGCGGGTGCGCATGGGGCGAATTTCTTTGGGTCCACTACCACCAGGACAGTGGCGTTTTTTACGGCCGGAAGAACAGTTCTAGCAAGGGGTGCCCGCTTATAATCAGGGTCATTCCCAGAATAAGCGCAGATTTACCATCGAAACGAATCCATCCAGCAATACCGCCGCAGAGGTATCTCGTCGCCGCAGTTTTGCAATCATCTCCCACCCAGACGCTGGCAAGACTACGCTTACAGAAAAATTACTTCTGTACGCGGGAGCGATTCAGATTGCGGGTAGCGTAAAGGCAAGAAAAGCCAGTAGGCACGCCACCTCAGACTGGATGGAAATTGAAAAGCAGCGTGGCATCTCTGTTGCAAGCTCTGTGATGCAAATGGAATATCGCGATTGCATTATTAATTTGCTGGACACTCCAGGTCACCAAGATTTTTCTGAGGACACTTACCGAGTTTTAACTGCGGTGGACTCTGCACTCATGGTAATTGATGCTGCCAATGGTGTTGAGTCCCAGACCTTGCGGTTATTAGAAGTTTGTCGCGCACGCAACACACCAATTGTTACCTTCATCAATAAAATGGATCGGGAAGTAAAACCACCGATGGAGTTGATGGATGAGATTGAGACTGCTCTCGGAATTGAAGTAGTTCCCTTCACTTGGCCCGTCGGTATGGGCAAATCTTTTGCAGGTGTGATCGATATTGCTCACTCGCAAATGCGGATGTTCAAGGCAGGTGAAGATCGTGTTACCGAAGACTCTCACACCATCATTGATGTGAACGACGCACAACTGAAAGATCGTCTCGGGTCGAGTCTTGATGAAGCGCTTACAGAAGTTGATTTAATTCAGAATGCTATGCCAGCCTTTGATCGTGAGGCTTTTTTAGCGGGGCGGCAGTCGCCAGTATTTTTTGGTTCAGCAATTAATAACTTCGGTGTTAGAGAAATTCTTAACACTCTGGTTGAATTAGCACCAGCGCCAGGGTCTCGCAAAGCACTGCAACGCGAAGTAAGTCCTGCTGAGAATAAATTCTCGGCAGTGGTATTCAAGATTCAGGCCAATATGGATCCCGCCCATCGCGACCGCGTGGCCTTCTTACGGATTTGCTCTGGTCACTTTGAGCGCGGCATGAAGCTCAAGATCTGTCGCAACGGCAAAGAGGTGCGCACCAATAATGCCCTCTCCTTTTTATCCCAGCGGCGCGATATTCTTGATGAGGCATTTCCTGGTGACATCATTGGCTTACCAAATCATGGCCTACTTCGTCTAGGAGACACGCTTACCGAAGGCGAGCAATTGCAATTTACGGGCTTACCTTTTTTTGCCCCAGAAATTTTTCGTATGGTTGAATCTGCCGATCCCCTGCGCACCAAACAATTACGAACCGGACTCATGCAACTTGGTGAAGAAGGTGCCATTCAGGTCTTCCGCCCAATGTCAGGCGGAACAATGCTCTTAGGAGCGTTTGGTCAACTCCAGTTTGAGGTAGTCAGTCACCGATTACAAACCGAATATGGCGCTGAGGTTAGACTCCTTCCAGCTCGGTTTAGTCTGGCACGTTGGGTAAGCTCTGATGACGCAGTCGCTTTAAAGAAATTCATTCAAGAAAATATTCACCGCATGGCGGAAGATGTTGTAGGGGCGCCAGTATTTCTGGTCACCCATAAATCAGAGCTCGATGTTGCTAGCCAGCGCTGGGAAGCCATTCAATTTCATGCTCTTCGGGAGCATGCCGGTCTCATTTTTCAATCTGACCTAGCCGGCTAAGCTTCAACGAGGTAATTTACAGTCGAACACTGCTACTAATGCAGTGTCACTGTTTCTGTAGGAGGCTACTTTTCCATATTGCTCGCAGTAGGCCTGTGCTTTTTTAGTCAACTCCGCCATGGAGGAGTCATTGCTATTTAGATATGTCACATGATTGGCGTCAGAGCCATCAGTGAACTCTGCAGCACAAGCAGCCAGACCTAGACACAGAATGAGTGCGAAATAGGATGGTTTTGTCATGGGTGCTTTCAGGTTTTAACGGGATATTGCTCGATTTAATCATGAATTAGCCAGGTTTGGCATACTATTAACATGCCTAACTGGAGCTACCTGATTGCACGTCTGATTAGCGCGATTGGCTCGTGGTTAGATGCGAGCAATCTGCGTAATCGGGTTTACCAACTTGAAGAAGAGAATGAGCTTTTGCGAACCGCTTTAGAAGATGTTCAACGCATGGATCCAGAAGGGCGCATTGGGTGGTATGCCAAAGAAACCTTAGATCACCTTAGTACACCAAAGAAATAGCGCAATTCTCGGATAAACGCTTACTAATCTTTTATTATTTGCCCATGAAATCGATTCTATTTGCCGTCCTTTTAGTGATTGCTCTACCTAGCTTTGCGATGGATGATCTTCCTGATGGCTTGCCTGATCATATTGTGGGCGATATTGGTGCAGCAGTGTACACGTCTAATTTGCATATCGGTAGCGAGGGCACTCAATCCTTAGCCCTGCCTTACGCCTTCTTTGACTATGAGCGCTTCTTTGCTCGGATCGATGAAGTTGGTATTAAAACTTTCAAGATGGGCTATGGTTATTTCGAGCTTGGTGGAAAAATTAATCTCGATACTTATACGGTCAAATCTACGATCAATGGAACCTCAATCAATCGTAGTGATCCTATTCCATTAGGTGTGGGCACTTTTCAAGAAACGCCCATCGGGGCTTTCTTTATCAATGCATATCATGACTTTGGCAAATCAAAGGGTGCCCTTTATGAGCTTTCTTATTTTGGTGAAATAGAAACGCTTGCGCATGTCGTTGTTTATCCCCAGGTGGGCATTGAGAGGCAGTCTTCCCAATATGCGAACTACTACTATGGCATTACTCCAGGAGAATCTACTGCTACCGGCTACTCAGCTTATACCGCACCAGCCACTAGTAATTTAATGGCAGGGTTAATGGTAGAAATTCCAGTAGTAGATAGTTGGTACGTTAATTTATATGGCAAGCGCAAATGGCTCGGTAACGGAATTAACAATAGCCCTGTCCTAAACCGTTCATTTCAAGACAACATCTTTGTAGCCTTAGCGTATCGATTTAAATAAGATTCGCTAGAGCTTGGTGTGTGAGCCATCACAATACGGTGGCGTAATAGTTTGTTTGCAAGCACATAGGTATACCGTTTTGGCTTCAGCTTCTGCAACCCGCAAAGGATTGAATCCTGATGCAGTGTGTGAGCCATCACAATACGGCTGGCGCTTACTTTTTCCACAAGCACACCAAAAATAGACCTGCCCTGCCTCGACCTCTAATGGACATGGCGACTTTTGCGCAATGATGGGCTTAGGCATTCCCTATTTCGCTTTGATAATGCCGCGATAAATCAAAAACGTTGCGAGCAGGCCCATGCCACCGGCCATCGCCATCCAGTAACCAGGGGATGCCTTATCACCAGTGTTCTCAATTAGCCAGGTGGATACCAAGGGGGTAAATCCGCCAAATAATGCTGTTGCTAAGCTATAGGCCAGTGAGAAGCCTGTGGTTCTGATTCTCGCGGGAATAATTTCAGTCAAGGCGGCAACTGTTGCGCCGTTATAGCTGCCATATAGAAATGATAGCCAGAGCTCAACTGCAAGCATATGTTCATAGCTCGGATTGGCAACCAGCCAGCTGAGCGCTGGATATGCCGTAAATAAAGCTAAGCCAGAAAATAAACCCATAATTGGCCAACGACCAATCCGATCCGATAAGGCGCCCATGACAGGAAGCCAAATGAAATTCGAGAGCCCAACAAAAAAGGTAATTAATAAACTATCCACTATCGATAATTTCATTACGCTCTTGCCAAAGGTTGGCGTATATACCGTGATGAGATAAAACGAAACCGTAGTCATCACAATGAGCATCATGCCAGCAAATACAATCTGCCAATTGATGGCCAGGGTTTGCAAAATTTCTTTAAAAGTAGGATGGTGTTTTTCAGCAAGGAATGCTTCGGTCTCTTGTAAAGAGCGCCGAATTTGAAAAACAACCGGAATAATCATGCAGCCAATAAAGAATGGGATGCGCCAGCCCCAATCTGACATGACTTCTTTGCTGATGGTTTCATTCAAAAAATATCCCAAAGCTGCAGAAAAGATAATGGCTGCCTGTTGGCTAGCGGATTGCCAGCTAACATAAAGGCCCTTATGTCCAGGCGTAGCCATCTCTGATAGATAAACAGAAACACCACCCAACTCCACTCCCGCAGAAAAACCTTGTAACAAGCGCCCAAGCAAAACCAAAAGAGGGGCCAGCAAGCCAATACTGGCATATGAGGGAATGAATGCAACCAAGGCAGTGCCCGTAGCCATAATCGAGAGCGTCAATACCAGACCCTTGCGACGACCAATTCTGTCGATATATCCACCTAAAAAAATGGCGCCCAGCGGTCGCATTAAAAACCCAGCACCAAAGGTAGCAAAGGTCAGCATTAATGAGGCGTATTCACTGGCTGCGGGAAAAAAAGCCTTAGAAATATAAGTAGCGTAAAAGCCAAATAAGAAAAAATCATACATTTCAATAAAGTTACCGCTCGTCACTCGAATAACGGTAGATAACTTTGATTGAGGTTTAGCGATTGCTGTCATCAGAAACTTTCTTTTCTTTTAATCTTCTAAATATATTTTTGATATCTTGCAAAACCTGCAATGCCGCAATGATCATTAGCGACAGAGAAAGCGGTACAACTGCAATGAAACCAAACTTTTTAAAACTCATTGCCCCAATAATGCCACCCAACAGAAACATTAAAAAGAGGGCAAGATGCATTTTGAGTCTGTTGCGGTTGGCTTCAACAAAATATTGTTGATTAGCTGCTTGAGACTTATTCCAATAAAGTAACTTACCAAGCTCAATTCCTATATCCGTGATTACCCCTGTCATATGGGTAGTGCGAATTTCTGCTGAAGATGCTTTGGTCACAATAGCATTTTGTAATCCCATCACAAAACACAGCAATAAGGCAATTGCAGGGACTGTGAGAGGCACATAAAAGCTGAGATGATCTCCTACAAATCCAAATATCAGCAATAAGAATGCCTCCACTAAAAGCGGGAGTGCGAATTGACTATGAATGGCTTGTCTACGGCCCCAGCTCACAATGATTGCCGTTGTCATTGCACCCAATACAAATGCCACCAGAAGCGCAAGCCCTCCCAAAACTGGCAATAGCCTACTTAAGGCGAGATCATCCCCAATTCCAGCAACGATGCCACTCATATGGGATGTATAACGTGCAATCGCCAAAAACCCGCCGGCATTCACTGCACCAGCGACAAATGCCATGTAAACACCCAGATGAAAATCTGAGCGCATGGATCGATGCGGGCTAGTGAGGGCCTGTAGAAATTGAACCGGCATGATGCATTCTAAGTCTGGATTGGATTTGCTGGACCAATATTTACTTATAATATTTTGATGAATTTTCTCAAGCCCTCAATACGCAGTCTATTAGAGTGCCTTCTCAGCGTTGCCCTATACATGGGCTTCTTCTATTTCAACGGCTATATCACCACCTCAATTGAAGATGCACAAGGGGTCAGCTGGATTTTCATTCCCGCCGGCCTGAGAATCTTCTTGACTCTGATTTTTGATTACGCTGGGGCTGCTGGTTTAATGTTAGCCACCCTACTCATTAACTATATTGGCTTTTACCAAACTGACCTGGTGACTAATTTGGGCATTGGCATCATTTGCGGTCTAGCGCCCCTACTCGGCCGACACTTTGTGATACACAATCTCAAAGTGTCCCCCGATCTGAGCAACATCAGCATTCAACAATTGCTGGGCAGCATTACAGCTTATTCTCTTCTAAGCTCGGGGCTGCATCAACTTTGGTTTATTACGCGCGGACTTGACTCTGGCGGAGCAGATCATTTCATCGCAATGTTTACCGGAGACATGGTGGGCTCAATACTCTTTATTGCCATCATTAAATATGGCATTGACTTTATTAAACAGAAAAGCAATAAAACAAACCTCTTAGATTAGGACGATGTTTTATTTTTTGGAGTTTTGATCTTCGGCTTGCGGTTTTACCGGGGAATTCTGATTGGGTGCCGACTTTAAAGTGGTTGGCGGTTTTGCCTGAGCACCTGGGATAGGATTACTAGTCGCTGGGCCTTTGGTGCTGCCTGTTTTGGTGGGGCTTTTGCCGTTAAATAGCTCGCCAAGTCCTGCCGCATATACAAAGCCGAATCCCAAAGTTACCAATACAACTAAGCTCTGCAGTGCTTTTGATTTTTTATTCACAGTGAATTGTCAAACAGCAATATAAAAGTGCATGAAAAAACCACCCGAAGGTGGCTTTTCTTATCAGCGAGGATTACTTGCGTTTATTCACTGCATCCTTGAATGCTTTACCAGCAGAAAACTTTGCTGTTTTAGCGGCTGGGATCTTAATTTCTGCACCAGTTGCAGGATTACGGCCAACACGGGCTGCGCGCTTACCTGATTTGAATGTTCCAAAACCGATTAATTGCACATCATCACCTTTGGTAACTGCTTTGATGATTTGCTCAATGGTTGCGCTCAATACGCGATCTGCTGTTGCTTTAGAGATATCTGCATCGTTTGCAATTTTTTCTACTAATTCTGCTTTATTCATTTTGTCTCCTGGAGAGTATGCAATTTAATGTGGGGATTTTTAACAGTCATTTTGTCTAGTGACGAAATTATTGTATGTGCTTATTTAGACTAAAACAATCAGGAAATCACATAAATGTTAAATATTTTATATCCCCATAATGCTTCTAAATCAGTCCCCATCAGGGTTTCCGAGCAGTCTAATATCGACTTTTGGTCTGCAATGCTGTTTTTTAGTGTGCAGCAAAGGGGGAATGAAGGCCCCAATTTGGGACATTGATTGGAGATCTACTTCAAAACCTGATGAAGCAGCTTCAGAAAACTACCATCTTCTGCATCAATTGGCCCCATCCAATAGGCCTGCGCAATGCCCTGACGATCGACCAGATAGGTAGTTGGAATGCCCCTCACTTTCCAAGCACGATAGGTCAGACTGCTGTTGTCTAAAACAATAGGCAATGCGGCTTCTGAAAATAAGTTTGATTGAAGAAACGTTTTAATCCGTGGCCTGGATTCAGCAAGATTTACTGCTAGTACTACCAAGCCTTGGGATTCATATTTTTCTTGCAGATAGATGAGTTCCCCAAACTCTTCCTTACAGGGCTCACACCAGCTCGCCCAAAAGTTCACCAAAACTACCTTCCCTTTGTATTGCTTGAGGTTAATTGTCTGTCGCGCAAGATTATTCAGCTCCAGGGAAAGAGGTTCTTTTAACCTCAAGCCCGAAACCGGAGCCCATTCAGCATGGGCGCAAGCGGGGATCGCCAGAAGCACAAGCGCACAATAACGCACCAGCGCATTTCTGATATTCAGCATGGACTAGTCAATGCGCTTGCTGGTGATTTTGTATTTAAAATTGACTGGATCTAAAGAATCTAAGCGGCCCTCTTTAGTTTCCCCTTGGGGATACATTAAGAAGGGAATCCTCCCCTTGCCGCCTAATTTGGATCCTGGCAAAGCAATGTCATGACCATAGTTATAAGGCATCCAATTCATTTCCCAATTACCAAACAAATAATCACGTATTGCAATCACCTTAGGGTCATTCAAAGTAAGATTTCCTGGCTCCTCGAGAATCACCTTACGTACGTCAGCAGGATCTACCGCAACCCAACCAAAGCCTTTAGCAAAGAACTCGGCACGACAATGTTGCGCCTTACTAATGTCTGCAGATCTCCCCAAGCTTTTATAGCCTCTTGCAGAATCATCCACCCGAATACCGTATACATCTCTTGCAGGGATGCCTGCAGATCTAGCAAGAGCAACATAAACAGCATTAATGTCAGCACACTTCCCACCAAGATTATTCGTTTCTAGCATGAGCTTGACATCACCCACTCCGCAGCCTTTAGTGGCAGGATCGCGATAGGTGTTCTCAACCACCCAGTTATATATCGCTTTTGCTTTTTCAATGTCACTTGCATTTTTAGGTAGCGGCTTGAGAATCTGATTGGCTTTTTCCTTAACAATTCCATCGGTTGGCAAAAACTCTGTGGCTTGCGTCCAATAAGCATGCTCCTCTTTACTCAACATCAACGCCTGATTGAATTGTCCAGATAAGGTATTGCGTTCACGAGTGGTAATTAAAAACGTGCTGACTAAATTACGGCTGCTGCTTGAAGCATCCCACTGGCCCCACAGCATGCGGGTATCACCTATTGGTGTTTTGAACACACTTGCCTGTTTTGCATCACCGTCCGTTGCAATAGAGATGGTCTTGAAATAATCTGTATCTTTACTTAAGGGCAAAGGTATCCAAGCCTGAACAATCTGATTGGGGGCATCAATGCTCAACTCAGTGGTGATCTCATAGCGCTTCCAGTTATCACCTGCAGCAAAGCTGCTAAATGGGTAAAGGGATGGCAGAGCTAGGGCTCCCAAAGTGTTTTGAATAAATGCGCGGCGAGAGATCTTCATAAGGCCTTCAGTGATCGAGTCTGCCCAAATTATAGGCTCGGTCCTTTATCCCATGAGATGAAAAATAAAAACCGCCCGAAGGCGGCTTTAGCAAACAGAAGAATGCCTAATTAATGAGCCTGCCATTGCAAATGACCGGCTTCGATGTAAGAGAGCACTTTATTCTTGGAAGGCGCAATATCGTCGCCGTTTAAAACCGATGCACTGACAGCTCCAGCAAAGAAAGCAATTACCGCAACCAATAAGTAAGCAAATTTATTCATTGTTATCTCCCATAGTAATTAATCAAGTATCCCTGTTGGAAACTCTAGGCTTGATTTATGTCAGATTGATGAGACATTTATGACAAGTTAGTAAAGACTACCGCTTAATTAGTCTTTAGGTGCGTATTGCATTTCCCCATTGCCGAATGACCAGTTTTCTTTGTTGACCTCAACTAAGTTAATCACAATATCTTGAGGTCTTAACTCAAGCTTGGCCACCAAACCCTCATTAATCGCTTTATAAAACCGCTTCTTCATCTCAGTGGTTCTGCCTTCATTGAGCGTCACCTGAATAAAGATGATGCTTTCTGAATACTCAATTCCTAAATAGCTTTTAGGAATTACTAATTCATTTGTGTCGTGTCTGGTAATCACCTGAAATTTATCGTCTTCGGGCACATTGATATGCTCGCGCATCGCCTGAAAAATAATGTCGCCCACCTGTTTAGCAACTCCATCGGGATGTTTTTTACTTAAGTCAATTCTGACAAATGGCATGAGAGACTCCTTTTCATTTTTTTCAAATCTTACTTTATGAATGCATTACCGTGCCATGATAAAAATACTGTCCCAGCCCAAGTGTAAAAATAAAATTTCCGTAGAGAGCATGCTCTATGCAAACTAAAGCTAAAGACCGGGATCGCGAGTAGGTATTGGCAAACAAGAGACCGCCAATCAATGACATGGCTGGGGCAAGTAAATTATGTAAAAAAAGGTGGGCCATTCCAAACGCGACGGCGCTGGCGATTACCCAATTCTGTCCATTCGAAAACAATAGCCGATAGCGCTCATACATAAACGCGCGATACATGATTTCTTGGGGCACAACCGATAGAACGGGATACAGAATCATTACCAGCAACCACAAGCCAGCATCGCGTCGATACAGACTAAATAGTGACTCAGGCATAAAGCTCACCATGACTGCGGTAATCATGATGGCCAATGGTACAAATCGATACAAAATCTTTAGCAAAGATGATTTATTCACCGCATGCCAGCCCCAGAGTATTTTCAAGCTGATATTTTGATGATGCAGATACCAGAAGCAAAGGAGCCCTGCTGCCCATAACAAGGGAATGAACCAAATTGCGGAGTGCAAGAGCATCAAAGAAAAAGGAGAAACTAGAGAAAAAAGTGCTAGCTCGCACCACAACCAAAAAGTCATATGCATCCGAAAATAGAATTAGGTTTCTTTATATACCCAATTAGACTGGGCTGCTTATGAAAGACTATCTTGGCTTAAACTAAGTCCTACTATTCAGCGGGGTTCAAATGGCTTGGATTATTACGAAGTACCTGCTAACGGCCGGGATGGTGGTGCTGGCCTCTGAAGTAGCTAAGCGGAGTGATAGGTTAGGCGGTTTTATTGCGGCATTGCCATTAATGACTCTTCTAACACTTGTATGGCTGTATGTAGAAAACCAACCCGAAGAGAAAATAGCTAATCACGCTTATTACACCTTCTGGTATGTGATTCCAACATTGCCTATGTTTCTATTATTTCCATACCTACTTCCCAGGCTAGGATTCTGGATAACCATGGGAGCTTGCGTGGTGATAACTGTTATCTGCTTTGGCTTATTTGCTTTGCTGATGAAAGGTTTTGGAATTAATCTTCTGTAAATGAAAAAACCACCCGAAGGTGGTTTGGGTGTTTCTTGGTGGCCCGGGGCGGAATCGACCAGGGCCTAGGATGAGAGATCCTTAAGGCTACTAATGGCTATCCTGGCTTGAATGTTGCCCATATAAAACAAGTAAAGCCGCTACGACTGGAATGGTAGTGGCAAACATAGCTATTCCGGATCCGGACAAATTGAGTGGCGTTGGTTCAATCAAAATAGGCCGCAACATCTGGGGTATCTCAAATACCAAATAGAGCAAGATTGGTGGCAAAAAGAAATTGGGTGGTTTAGGAATGGATATGCTCTTCATAGCTTGAGTGCTATTGGCTATCAATCCAACGATAGATGTAAAGAAGCTGGTCAACACAAACCATCCAACAAAATTTTGAAGAGGGACGCCAAAGTAAGCGCCACCATTAGGCCAGACCCATAGTCCCCTCACAGTTGATTGGAAGGGGTCATTTGAAAAATCATGAGTGGTCATGGCAAGAGCGGCAAAAATAGCAACGCCAATTAATCCAAGCCCAGTTACCCTGGTTGATAAACCACCAATAACTGCCCTACCCATAATGAAGCAGGTATAGCCCAGAGGAAAATAAATCAACATAGCCATAGGCGGCACACCAAGAACTAAAGGTCCACTGAGCCCCTCTGGGTAGTAATACAGTCCATACAAAAATTGGAAATTAACACCAAGCACTTCAGTAAAGTAGCCGGTCAACCAGGTGACAAGAAATATCTTGAGGGTGGTTGGCCATCCCGCCCACATGCTACAGTGAATTAAGCATAAAACAACTGCCATATTTGAAACGGCGTATGTGATTAGCGGAGAGTGATGTGAGAACGGGTAAAGACCTACGATCAAGCAAAGTAATAGCAAGATCCAGCATGTGATTAGCTTCATTTGAGACTCCCCATTGATTAGTTACATTTTTAGCATAGATATATTTCCTAGGGGTTCAAATGAAAAAACCACCCGAAGGTGGTTTTGGTGTTTCTTGGTCGCCCGGGGCGGAATCGACCAGGGCCGAGGATGTCTGATCCTAGCTAGCTTGCTTGTGCCACTTCTGCTTTTCCTCGGGACTCATATTTTCCCATTTGGCTTTACGGGCTTTCATCTCAGCCTGCTCTTCAGGCGTTAATCCATCAAAGAAAGCCTTTCTCTCGGCTTTCATTCTTTCTTTTTGCTCAGGAGTAATTGATTGCCATTGAGCCTTCATTTTCTCGTGAACCAACTTGCGATCTTCAGGGCTTAAAGCCTTCATTTGATCGCGCATCTTATGCCAATATTCTTTACGCTCTTCTGGAGTTGCCTTAAGTAATGCGGCATCAGTTTGTTTCATTTGCTCAAGGCGTTGATCAAATGTCAGGTTGCTGTTTGCCAATGGATTTGGTGGTTCAGGCATTGCCGCACCAGCCAAGGAAAATACAGATATGCCAAATAGCAGTCCAACTACAAATTTCTTAGAACTCATAACACCCCCTCTTGTTGGTTATGGTTCATTCTAATCCCAGCCAATGAAAGCTCATTAGCCACAAATGAAAAAACCACCCGAAGGTGGTTTTGGTGTTTCTTGGTGGCCCGGGGCGGAATCGAACCACCGACACAAGGATTTTCAACTCTGTCCCCCAGACTAAACTCCCGCTAAATCTCAAAAGGTTCACCCCACCTTAGACAAACTTTGTGCACAAAACTTTCTTGGGTGTTTGTATGAGATTGATTTGGTTGAGTTATTTTGACCCACGCAAGGAGTACGAGTGAGTTTGGTGGCGTGATGGGGATTTGACTGACACAGGGATGACGACTCCTTGTTGTGATCGGGGTACCCCACGCATGAAGTGTCCTTTTAAAGGACGTTGCTCATTAATACTGTAAGTGAATGATAGATTCCTTACATACGCATATACGTATGTATACATGCATCAGCCAATAAGTAGGCATGGCTTTTAGTTCGAGTAACTATATATGCATATATACGTATATATGAGAAGTCTTTTTAAAGGACATCTTAGTGAACGTCTATTAACGCGACGCTTACCGTAATAAAAGTTTTATTTTTGTATTAATAAATTAGCCAATTGATCTACAACTTCTGACCACTCTGAGTCGTCGGCCTTAGCTTCAATCAAAAATGCTTTTTGATCTGGCGCCCAGTAAATGGCATCGGGCAGATTAGACCCAGGCTTAAGTTGATGTCTTTCGATGTATCTCTCCATATGAATCTTTTGGGATGACAATCCTAACTGCTCAAAAAGCTCTTCCAAAGTTCTATTGTTCATGCTCATCAGAATTCTCCTTCACCAGTATTTGAAACGGGATCTCTCAACATCAACATCCCCACCTATAGCTCGCATCTTCATCTGACAATGTGGGCAAGTAAGCCCATCCCACTCTGCCAAATGTTTGGTAGAGAGGCAACTTGTACAAGCAGGTGCAATACTAATTTCAGTATTAATACTTCCTGGATGAGCCACCGTATAAGCATCAATTGTTGAGCAAGATTTGCAAACCATTACCACCCTAGAAGAGTGAAGCCCAACCTCTCTACCCATGCCACTAATACATTCAAACTTACAAGAACCACAAATAAATTTATATCTAGCCATAAATCAATCTCACTAATTCTTTTTAGATTGGAGCGCCAATTTCTTCATATGGGCATCTTGAGTGAGTAGTTGCCTTTCTTGATTGGCAACGCCAATAGTGATCTTTTTAGCAATGAGGTCTGCATAAACGCCATCAATTTTTTTAAAGAAATCCTCATAGACCACTTTCTTTTCGGGGCTTAAACCCTCCAAAGCAATTGGCCGACACGAATTAGCTTCAGCCAAATAATTCTTCAATGCCACAGCTTGCTGATCCGTCAATTTATCTGGCGAACTAAAGAGGGCTTTGGCATGAGGATTATTTCTTGTAACAGCGATAATTTGACTGTCTACCAACATTGCATCAGCACTTTGATTACTTCGGATGATGCAATCATTAAGTCGTTTAGCTACAGAACCCGAGTGATCAGGAGCCGGAGCTGTCATTGGTGATGGGACTTTAGCAACTTGCACTGGGTTATTGGGTGCAACGTTTGTCGCGCATCCACTTAGGAAAGCAATCCCCATCAAACTGAGTTTGAATATGTTTTTCATTGAGTAGCCTTTAATGTTTAGCGATACACAAAATCAGCGCGGCGGTTTTCTTTAAATGCCGCTTCTGTCTGAGCTGGGTCAGCTGGCTTTTCTTTTCCAAAGCTCACCGCCTCCAACTGAGATTCGCTAACACCTTGTGCAACTAGAGCTTTCTTAACAGCTTCGGATCGCTTTTGACCTAAGGCTAGGTTGTACTCTGCAGTTCCGCGATCATCGGTATTGCCTTGAATGATCACAGAGGCTTTTTGCTTTTGAAACGATTTTAAGTAAGAGGCATGGGCAGAGATGGTTGAAACATACTTTGGATCTACGGTATAGCTATCAAACTCAAAATAGATCGAACGTTTGCCATATACGCTAGACTTGGGATCGCTAATTGGATCGTAAGTCATTGAGCCGCCAGCATTAACTTCAGCCACACCATTAGCGTCATCTAACTTAACGCTACTACACGCGGATACAAATAAAACTAATAATGCCAAAGGCAATATTTTTACAAATTTAAACATGATGATATTTCCCAAATATGGCTACACGTCGGTAGCCAAATAGCAAAGAGGCATGCCGCTAAAGCACGTCCCGCCCAAGAAGATTAGGCTGTAACTTTGGGTGGCTTAAAGGCTGAGTCGGGGAAGTTTTGCGAAAACAAAACTTCATTTGCAATAGAAAACGTAGCAACTGAAATCGGTGGAGAAAAAACAGTAATCCCAATTTCGGTAATGTTTGCAGTTACATGACTCATGAGGTACATGGTGTGAACCGGCTCTTTGTCATCTACTGATTCTGCAATGTTCTGTACTTGCATCACTATTGAACCGTTGGCGTAACTATAAGCAAGCTCTGCCCGCTCAATTGCGGCTTGAATAAAAATACTTCCAGCGGCCGCCTTGAATGCGATCATGAAGAGGCAAATGAATAAAACGAGTGTTTTACTACGAGGCAACATGGTTCAAATTCTATACCTGATTACCAAATTTGTCCTTTAAAAGGACATTACATGAAAAGGGTACCCCGAGCAATGCCACCCCTATAGTTGAAACGGTCAAACAGGATTACTCATCCTGACGTTTAGATTGTCAGCTCTAAGCAATGACATAAGGCGCTGGAACTAAGGTGAGCTCACCATTGCTTAACTTAGACTCAAATAACTAGGGTAGAAATGAAAAAAGAGAGCTAGAAGCTCTCTTTTTGAATCTTGGTGGCCCGGGGCGGAATCGACCAGGGCCGAGGATGTTTAATCCTGCTTTAGACTATCCAATAACCACTTCTTCATAAGGCTCAAATGGCTTGGATCATCGCAAAGTATCTATTAACAGCAGGGATGGTTGTATTCATATCTGAGGTTGCCAAACGCAGTGATCGATTAGGTGGCTTTATTGCGGCATTGCCCGTAATGACTCTTCTAACACTTGTATGGCTGTATGTAGAAAACCAACCCGAAGAGAAAATAGCTAATCACGCTTATTACACCTTCTGGTATGTGATTCCAACATTGCCTATGTTTTTACTATTTCCATACTTGCTTCCTAAGCTAGGCTTTTGGTTAACCCTGGGAGCCTGTGTAGTGGCAACAGTAATTTGTTTTGGATTATTTACGTTGATAATGAAAAACTTTGGGATTCAGCTGTTGTAATGTTTTGTCGTTTTAAACGACATCGACTGACGCAGAAATATCTAATTGCTCTTTACCCTACTAAGCCAGAAATATAAAAACCACCCGAAGGTGGCTTCTACCCACGCTCAACTGATTTATCCGCAGTTTCTGCCTGACATCATTTGCGGACCATATCCTGCAGGCAAAGTAATGCCTTTTTCTTTGGCGCGCTTTTCCATCTCGGTATGCGTAGCTGTCATGATTGCTTGACGCTCTTCTACTGTTTTGGCATCCATCATCTTGTCCATCATGGCAAGTCTTTCGGCTGGCGTCATTAACTCGCGCATGATTTTCATGTTGGCGTTTTGCTCCATCATCTGACCTTGCATCATTTGGCCGCGCATCATGCCTGGGCCTATGCCATTACCCATTGGACCTGGCTGAGCATAGGCTACAGCCAATCCAAGACCCATGACAGTGGCAACGCTAATTGCAATTTTGTTTACAGTTTTCATTTTGAATTTCCTATTCATTTAGTTAGTTACAGCAACAACTTGTGCCACTCTTACAAGAACCACTCTTAGCCTTTGCTTGAGGCGATGCATCAGAACTGATCTTTGCGGGATAACCATCCTCTTCTAATGCCGCAATAATCTCTTTTACCTGTTGCGAGATATTGCCTTCAACCTTGACTGCGCCAGAGGCAAGATCTACCTCAACCTTTTGCACCCCAGCAATTGAATTAATGGCTTTTTCAACATGCTTTACGCAAGCACCACAAGTCATTCCACTTACCGTTAAATTGATTGTTTCCATACCAACCTCCTTTGTATGAATTGATTATTCGCTCAATCATCCAAAGAGCGTATGATTTAAATCATATGGACATCTATATTCCTGAACTGCTAAAGGAGCTCCTGCCCAAAGGACTATTGGGGCAATGTCATGCCCATCACTTTGAAAAAGGTGATTACCTTTTCCATCAGGGCAAAAAACCTGAATACATGTTCTTTATTGTTTCGGGCGAAGCTGTTCTTACGAGAATCAGTAGCCATGGAGAGCCCACTACATTACAAAGATGTAAGGGTGGCTTTGTCAGTGAAGCCAGTTTGTTAGTAGATGCTTATCACTGTGATGCTATTGCGACTCACAATGGACAAGCGATCACGCTACCCATTAAATCTTTAAGAGAAGCACTCGCCGATAGCAAGTTCTCAATGAAATGGGTGCAGTTGCTAAGCAAAGAGATCATGCGCCTTCGAACACAATCTGAACGATTGGGACTCAAAGACATTCGCAGTAAATTAATTCATCTGATTGAGACCGAAGGCAAACAAGGCGTATTGACACTTCAGTCTGATTTCAAATCCATGGCTTCAGAGATCGGCGTTACGCATGAGGCGTTATATAGGGCTATCGCCACATTAGAAAAAGAAGGTCTACTAGAAAAACATCCTGATTCCTTGGAATTGCTAAAGAAAAAATAATACTCAAGAGGTAATGTCGTTTAAAACGACATCTCAAGCACCGACCCTAGATGAGTGTCGCTTAAATCGACACTTGACCACTACAGGGATGTCAAATCCCCCGTTCATTAAGCGTCCTTTAAAAGGACGATTCAATATGGAGATATCTGGGAGAAATGGTGACTGACCGCGGCTGACACTAGAGATTCTATGGGCCAACTCTAATGCTTCAAGAATTCTTGGTGGCCCGGGGCGGAATCGATTAGGACGTAGGAGTTCTCATCCTTGCGGAAAGTGCTCGATATGAACCTCACCTTGCCGCCCGAAATAGTTGACATACTTTCCAGCTATCCAAACGATGTATCCAATACAGCCGGCAGACATCGTTAGCTTAATAAACTCAGGGTATCTAACCGCATCACTTTGAGCACCACGAATGGCTGAAACAACATCTTCTTTATTAAATGAACTTGGAATCTCAATTGAAGGTATTGCCATGGGAATAGTAAATGCCCCATTGCCTGACAAATAATAAGTCGTAGATTGATTCCGATAGTCAGCGAAGTAGGACTCAACGCCAACCTCAATTAAGCGGCCCAATGCCTCTGGGAACGTTAACAAGCCAGCATGAGATTCACGAGCGCATTTTTCAATAACTTCTTTTGTATTCGGATTCATAAGCAACCTTAAATTGATAGCTTGAATTATCTCGCCTCATAAATGAAAAAACCACCCGAAGGTGGTTTTGGTATTTCTTGGTGGCCCGGAGTGGAATCGACCAGGGCCTCTGGAAATTCTCATCCTACCCCTAGACTAATTCCAGCTAAGGTTCAATTTCTTATGCGAAGCGGCACAATCTCTCAAATAGAGATTAATGAGGCTTTGATAAGGAATTCCAACTTCTTCTGATACAGATTTGAAGTAACTCACTGAATCCTCATCCAATCTAATCGTAATAGGCTTCTTGAGCATAGAAGCATATGGATTTTTACGAGCTTTTGAGAAATCATACTCTTTACGCATCTTCATCACCTTTAATAAGCTTTTGACTCTTTAGGGGTTGCCTTACGAGCCGAAATAATACGAACGACATTACCCTCGCTTCGATAACAATGGCAAACCAAAATCACACGAAGAGAATGGCTTACTCCCAGCAAGATAAATCTGTCTTCGTCCTCCGAATGATCGGGGTCGGAAATTAACTTAGCACTTTCATCATAAAACACAGATTTCGCCTCTTCAAATGAAATACCGTGTTTCTTCAGATTGGCTGAAGCTTTTCTAGGCTCCCATTCAAATCGTAACGAAGTCATATGTACATTGTACATACATCATCTGGGATAAGCAACCAGGGTTAAAAATCCTGAATCACGCAACCTTTCCGAAAGACCAAATGAAAAAACCACCCGAAGGTGGTTTTGGTGTTTCTTGGTGGCCCGGGGCGGAATCGAACCACCGACACAAGGATTTTCAACCCGTTCAGCTAGACCGATTTCGCTTTTTAAGCATCTGGTTCTCCCACCATGTGAAAACTTTGTTCACAAAATCAACATGCCCTTTGTATGAGATTGATTTGGAAGAAGTATTTGACCGACATAAGCAGTACGGTAGTTAATGCGTCGGACATGAGGCTTGACTGGCGCAGGGATGGAGCATCCTTGGGGTGCTCACCACCGCAACATGAAGTATCTTTTTAACCTAAGCTTGTACAAAAGCTTTAGTGCACCAACTCTAGAATCCTGTCCTTGCCTTTGCATTCATCATTGAATGTAAAAATAATGGATCATCAAAAAAACTAAAAGAGTCTTTACCAATAAAATTAGTTAAATTCTTAGAAAACAAATAAGGCTTACCAAACGGAAGGGTATTCACATCCTCAAACTTAAAAAAGGGGGCCGCCAGAACTGGTAAAGTCGATGCAAATTTTTCATTAAGGTACAGATGAGTTGGCCATCGGTCATAAATGCCATCAAAACACTCAGAAATAAATAATAGCCCACCAGGCTTTAAATTGTCACTGATATATTTCAAAAAGTTTCGAGGATCTGAGACATGTTCAATAACCTCCAGCGAGATAATTGCATCATATGGGGAATCTGGAGCTGTCAAAATTGAAAGTCTTAATTCTTCATTTTGACTTTCCATGGCATTTTTTAAATTTAGCTCAGCACATCTACTCATTAAAGATTGATCAAAATCAATATAGTCGACATTAAATCCACTAGAAGCCAGGATTATTGAATCAACGCCCAAACCGTCGCCCAAGCACAATATTTTAGGGTTTGGAATGCTTAATTTCAGCTCTTGAAGCCTCAAAACAATGTAAGCAATCATATTTTGCTTGGCCGCATCTTTTATGTTTGCCAAAAGCTCAATGGCTAAGCCTATTCCACTCTTGTATAAATGATTCATATTTTCAGACTGCCCAAAAGGAACCACGTCAAATTCACTTATATCTCTCAAAACTGAAAATCCAGGAGATTTAATTTCCTTCTTAACTAGATCATGAATCTGTGTAGCTGAAACCGGCTGAGACGAGCTTTTAGAAATATCTGAAATATTTTTAATGATCTGTTCGGTAGTGATTACAGGGTTAAGAATTTTTTCAAAGGCCTCTAAATCTAATGGGATATCTTTTTTTGACGCATTATTAAAATCAAGAATAGCGAGCTCTATTGCTTTAGAGGCTTTGGCCATTCTTGATTGAAGGCTATTTTTTTCTAAAACTTTTAAATACTGCATCTTAGATAGCGAAGAATACTCTTCATAGTTATCAATGATTTTCTCTATAACCCTAACGCACTGATCAACATCATCAACCGCATAAATAAATTTAGCTGGAAGGATCTCATTGGGGCCCCCAGATCCGGATGCGGCAATTGGTATACCCATAGCGAGGGATTCAGAAATTGTTAATCCGAATGGCTCGCTATACGAGCAAACTAAGTTAATTTTTTTACCTGGGATTTTGAATGGCTCTGATAGATGAGGATGAATGAAAACATTTTTTTCCCCCCTGATTGAGTATTGCTGAGCCAGCTTATAGGATCCAGAATTATCTGATCCTATGATATGTAAACTTACATTCTTCCCCCTTAACCTTAGAGCCTTAAGAACAGTAATTGCAAAATGGGTATTTTTTCTCCTAGATTTAGTACCAACAACTAAAAGGGAGAATGGCGCTAAATTTACATCTGAGGCTTGAGGTTCGCTGAATTCTAGATAGGGTGCAAAAGGATATAGAACGCTACATTTATCCTGATCTAAAAAAGAGCTTGTTACATACTCGGAGGCGCAGAGTATATGATTAGAAAGGTGGCTGATTAACCCTAAATAAAATTTATCAGTGCATCCATGAGGCGCTAAATCTTTTTCATCAAATAAATATTCGTGTGCATAAGTCATGCATGGAATATTCAACCCTCTACCGATAAGCATGCCAAGGAGAGTAACTATAGTATTGGATATCACTAGATCATAGTTGAGATTTTTAAGTTGCCCAATCAATTCCTTAATTTTGGGGTCGCAAAAATGTAGCAGGGTGCTTGCTGGATTTGGTAAAGAGAAACCCGTTGGTAGAACCCCACATTTAACACCCATACTCTTTAGCCTGTCTGCCAACTCACCATCCTGGGAAGGGAGCAATACAGATACTCGATGCTCTCCAATTAAGAGGCTTACAAAATCAACTAGCGCCCTTTCGGCGCCCCCAAGGCTCGACGAGTGGGAAAAGATCAAAATATTCATAATTACTATTCTGCCATCCTTTTAAATACCCACAGAAATGTAAAGCCCTCCAATCACTATCGATTGAATAGGCGCCCTATCAAGAGAATTCTCAGTTTATGTAGCCTTTTACACATGAAGTTCTTTTAATCAACACAAGGATATCAAATTAGTTTGTCGTTTTAAACGACATCTTGAGTCATGGGGAAAGATGGAGGACTTAGAGAAAGTGGCGATTACCTGCCAAGCCATGAAAGAAAATAGCCCAACAAGGGGCTATTGAGATTCTTGGTGGCCCGGGGCGGAATCGAACCACCGACACAAGGATTTTCAACTCTCCGATAGACCGTACTTTCGCTTTCTGCCCTACAAGGTTAACCCCACCACGGTCTAACTTTGTGCACAAAACTTTCTTGGGTGTTTGTATGAGACTGATTTGGTTGAGTTATTTTGACCCACGCAAGGAGTGCATGTGAGTTTGGTGGCGTAGTGGGGATTTGACTGACACAGCAAGTGAGATATCCCTGTGTCGGTCAGGATACCCCACGCATGAAGTGTCCTTTAAAAGGACATTACCTCTATAAACCCCTTGTATAGCTCTTGTTATCTTTTGGCTCAACCACAGCAAGAATTCCTAAAATTAACAATGCCGCGATAACTTCAGCCATAACAAATCCTAAGACATCATTAGGGGCGATCCCCACAAAGGTATTGGTGAAGCTCCTAGCTACTGCTACTGCTGGGTTACTAAAGAAGGTAGAGGAAGTAAACCAGTAGCCTGCTGTCACTGTTAGAGCAACTAACATTGGAACCTTATCTTTAGCTTCCTTGTCCCCAATATGAATGACTGAGAGCAATACAAGAGTAGATATAAGCTCACTTACCCAAATACCCAATCCAGTTCTAACCTTCGTTGACTCTTGAATAATAGGTAAGCTAAACATTAAATGTGTGAGCCAGATACCAGCAATAGCGCCTGTGAACTGGCAAACCCAATAGCCCAACATCTTTTTCAAATCGAGATGCCCTAGCTTCCAAAACATCAAAGTGACTACTGGATTAAAGTGAGCTCCAGAAATAGGTCCTAGTAAAACAATTAAAGCGAAGAGTCCTGCCCCAGTAGCAATGCTATTTCCAAGTAAAGCTACTGCGGCATTACCAGAGCCCAATGTCTCGCCCATGAAGCCGGACCCTGCCACTATTGCTAATAGCAGGGCTGTGCCCACAAACTCACTTACATAACTTTTCATGCTTTTGTATGAATCTCTTTTAGGCTCATTGAATCTAATTTGTCTAAGGGCATAGATGCCAAGATATCGATACGCTTTTTCAAACCAATCATCACATCCTTAAATGCTTTGCGTTTTTCTTCATCACCACCTTGAACTTGTGATGGATCAGGAAAGCCCCAGTGAGCTGTAGAAGGTTTGCCAGGCCAGAATGGGCATACTTCACCCGCGGCATTGTCACAAACAGTAATAATGAAATCCATTTGTGGAGCATCAGGCAAGCCATACTCATCCCATGACTTAGAGCGCAACTTATTCTCGTCGTAGCCCATCTCTAAGGCTAACTCTCTAGCAAAAGGATTAACAGATGTACCTGGGGTAGAGCCAGCTGAGTAACCAACAAACTTACCACTTAGATGGGTTGATGCCAATGCTTCACCCAATACAGAACGGGCGGAGTTGTGAGTACACAAAAAGAGAATGTTGTATTGCTTCATTTGGCTTTGGCTTTCTTAAGGGGTTTGATGGGAAGGCAAGACTTACCGCCACAGCAGTTCTCTAATAAAAATTCACTTAGCTTTTGAACTTGCTCAGCATTAGGTCGATAGATTAAGTTGCGACTTTGACGCTCTACTAAAAGTAGCTCAGCATCAACTAAATCTTTTAAGTGAAAACTCAGAGTGGCATTCGGAATACCCAGCTTTTCAATAATCTGACTGGGAGTTAGTCCCTCATCGCCACGCTGAACAATGAGGCGAAATACATTAAGCCGAGTTTCTTGCCCAAGAGCTAGGAAAGCAGAGATAGCGTTATCATTGTTCATATTTCGAATTATATGGAAATATATGACAGTTTTATGAAAGCTTATTCTTCATAGTCGCCTCCCAGTAATAGCACCCTGTAACTAATAATCATCTATGTCTGACCTTTCTAATATCGATAAAGCACTATTTCATAAGCCTACCCTTGATGAATTAACTGTTAAATCTTCTCAAAGTCATCCACCGAGAATCTTGCTTTTATACGGCTCACTTAGGGAGCGGTCATTTAGTCGCCTTCTGGCAGAAGAAGCGGAAAGAATATTAAAAGCGATGGGATGTGAAACGCGGTTCTTTAATCCTCATGGATTGCCGCAAGTAGATGACGCTCCTGAAACACATCCCAAAGTAGTAGAACTCAGAGAACTTGTAGAGTGGTCAGAGGGAATGGTTTGGAGTAGTCCAGAGCGCCATGGCGCTATGACAGGGCTGATGAAATCTCAAATCGATTGGATACCACTTAGCGTTGGCGCTGTCAGACCCTCTCAAGGTAAGACTTTAGCTTTATTACAAGTGAGCGGTGGTTCGCAATCATTTAATGCGCTCAATCAAATGCGAATTCTAGGCAGATGGATGCGGATGATCACGATTCCCAATCAATCATCCGTACCCAAAGCATTTCTAGAGTTTGATGACAACAATCGTATGAAGCCATCGGCTAATTACGATCGGGTGATTGATGTCATGGAGGAGCTGGTTAAGTTCACTTTATTAACTAGAGCAGTTTCAGGCTATTTGACTGATCGCTACAGCGAGCGAAAAGAAAGTGCTGAGGAATTATCAAAGCGGGTTAATCAAAGAGCTATTTGATTGAATTGTCGTTTTAAATGACATTGACCGACGCAGGGATGTCTACTTGGTTTGTCCTTTTAAAGGACGGTTCACGCTGGGGCTATCCAAGGTAAATGCCTTCTAACCATGCCAAGCCATAAAAGAAAATAGCCCAACAAGTGAGCTATTGTGTTTCTTGGTGGCCCGGGGCGGAATCGAACCACCGACACAAGGATTTTCAATCCTCTGCTCTACCGACTGAGCTACCAGGCCAAGACTCGGAATTATAACGAATTGGACTTGGTTTTGAGTAAATTCTTCCGGTGACTCTTGATTATGGCCGGTTCCTCTATGTCAGATAGGTCTTTTCAGCCCCATTAGAATGGGTGATGACTACACAAAGCTTTATACCCGGCAAAGATGCATCACTCGAATCAACGATCGCCACCATGCAGCAAAAGTTGGTCGATCGGGGCTTCTTTCTCAATGAATCTTCTCTTCTGAATCCTGTAGAAGGCATTTGGTCTACTCATGTGAAAGACCGAGATTGCCCCATGTTATTTGCCAATGGCAAGGGCGCTACTGAATTAGCCGCTCGAGCCAGCGCGTTTGGTGAATTCTTTGAAAGATTGGGCACCCATTATTTCTGGACCCACTTTTATCTGGGCAAGAAAAGAAGTGAGGCCAAGTTTGTTCACTATCCTCAAGAACAATGGTTTCCTCACGGTGATGGTTCATGGCCAAGCGGATTACTTAATCCAGAATTACATTCTTTTTATAACCCTGATGGCACGATTGATAGTTCTGTATTAGTTGATCTCAATTCTGGAAATGTAGCGCGTGGTATTTGTGCTTTGCCCTACACCCGCCTTCGAGACGGCGAAGTCGCCTGGATTCCTGTCAACATTATTGGGAATTTGTATGTCAGCAATGGTATGTCTGCTGGCAACACCATGATGGAAGCACGCACACAAGCGCTTTCAGAAATCTATGAACGGCATATTAAATATCGCATCATTAGTGAGGGGCTTTGTCTGCCCGATGTGCCAGAGGCAGTAATTGCGCGCTACCCCAAAATTGCAAGCGGTATTAAAGGCTTGCGTGAAGCTGGGTTTGGCATTTTGGTTAAAGATGCCTCGCTTGGCGGAGAGTATCCCGTGATGAACGTGACCTTATTGCATCCAAAGGATCAGGGTTGTTTTGCTAGCTTTGGCGCCCACCCCCGTTTTGAAATTGCACTGGAGCGAGCTCTAACAGAACTCTTACAAGGTCGCGCCATAGATGCCCTGGAGAACTTTGCAGAGCCAGGCTTTGATATGGATGAAATTAACTCGGTATCCAATCTGGAAATTCATTTTGTCGATTCGAGTGGTGTTATCAGCTGGAACTTTTTAAGCAATACACCCGACTTTCCTTTTGTAGATTGGAACTTTAGCTCCACTACGGAAGAGGATTACCGCTGGCTTTGTCAGCGCCTCGAAAAAGATGGATGCGATGCGTACGTTGCTGACTTCCCAGAGCAAGGCGCTTATGCTTGCCGTATTCTGGTGCCGGGTATGTCTGAGATTTATCCTGTTGAAGATTTGGAATGGGAAAACAATAGTGTTGGCAATCAGATTCGTCCAGCACTAGTAAGGTTATCTAGCTTAAGTGAAGCGGAAGCCAAAAATCTACTGGCCGACCTGCAAACGCTCAATCTGAATGATGAGCGGCCGCTTTGGGAAATTCTAGGGCTCGCCATCCCGGTGGGTACTACCTGGAAAGAATTGCGAATTGGTGAATTAAAAACTTTACTAGCTCTCGCTGTGGGCGATAAAGAAGCCGTGCTTGAAGGATGTGACTGGATTCATCACTACAAGCAGATGAATCCTGCGCGCAGACTAGTCTATCGCTGTATTGAAAATTACCTTCAGTTTGATAATCCCGCTGCCTACGAGAACTCACTAGCGCTTTTATATGGAGCAGAAGTATTGCGCCAAGCCAAAGCCCTGATTAATCGAGATGAGCGCTTCTTTGGTCTTGAGGACCTTGGTGAAAATATGGAGGCTAGCGCAATGCATCAAAGCCTATTAGCTGCCTACGACAAACTATTTGCTTAGTTAACGAGGGATTGAAGCTTAAGCCTCGCCCTTGTTTTTAGAGGTATCGATTCCGAGGGCTTTGAGCTTGCGATATAGATGGGTTCGCTCAAGACCCGTGTACTCGGAAATTTTGGTCATGCTGCCGCCCATCATTTGCATCTGATGCTCAAAGTAGGCCTTCTCAAATAAATCCCTAGCCTCTCTGAGGGGTAGGTCATAGTAATTTTTGGCAATGCCACTGATGTATTCACCATCAGGCTGAATTGGAGGGGCAGGCTCTGGCGAATTTACTTTTGGAGCGGGGGCGATTGACTGAGCGACTCTACCCTGCTCTGGCTCAACATATTTTGGTGAAGTTTCTAAGGCTTTGTTGACCGTTTTGAGTAACTTTTGAAGCGCGATGGGCTTTTCTAAAAAGTTGAGCGCCCCAATACGGGTTGCCTCTACCGCGGTATCAATCGTGGCATGCCCAGACATCATCACTACTGGCATTGTGAGCTGGCCCGTTTTGGACCATTCTTTTAATAACGTAATACCGTCGGTTTCTGGCATCCAAATGTCCAACAGCACCAAATCGGGACGCATCTGTTCACGAATTTTGCGAGCGTGAGCCGCACTCTCAGCAGCGTAAATCGTATGGCCTTCATCTGTCAGGATTTCATTGAGCAACTCGCGAATACCCATTTCATCATCAACTACCAAAATGCTGGCCATGATTACGCCGCCTCTTTCGCTAGGTTCATAAACAAAATGGATACTTTTGCACCAATCACTTCTTCTCCCTGCATGCGATTCCGGATTTCTATTTTGGCAGAATGATCTTCAATAATTTTCTTCACCACAGCCAATCCCAATCCCGTACCTTTACTCTTGGTTGTTACATAGGGCTCGAATGCCCTTGCCAATATCTTAGCTGGAAATCCAGAACCAGAATCACTTATTGTCAGTCTCACTGCATTTTGCATTATGCCGTTAGCCTCTCCATAAGGAACCAACTCAGTTTTAACTTGAACGGGTTCATTTTGATGACTGCCTTCTAAAGTTGCATCCTGCGCATTCTGTAATAGATTATGAATAACCTGTCTGAGCTGAGTAGGATCACCCATAATATCTGGACAGTGTGGATCTAGTATGACGCGCAATGGGCTGCCCTCATAAAGACCCAGAATCTCTTGTGTGAGCTGATTAATTGATACCGCCTTTAATTGTGGTGCAGGTGTCTTAGCAAAATCCCTAAAATCATTCACCATTTCTTTCATGGCGCGCACTTGGCCAATGATGGTGTCAGTGCTGCGGTTCAGCATTTCTTCTTGCTCGGGAGTTAAGCTACCGGCCAGTTTATGTTGCAGGCGCTCTGCAGACAGCTGAATGGGGGTCAGTGGATTCTTAATTTCATGGGCCAAACGTCTAGCCACCTCACTCCAAGCAATCGAGCGCTGAGCACTGACAACATCGGTAATGTCATCGAATACCACCATCTTTAAATCGGGCGCCAGCTCGGTTCCCCTAACAAAAAGGGTCACGCCCAGCTCATTTTCAAATTCATTGGTTGCGTGGAGCTGAATTTGCTTTTGCCATACAGGGGCCACCTCTTCTAGATTGGCTGAAGCTGCATCGCCTCCAGCAGCAATACTGAGCTTCATAGTAGCAAACCCCTCTTGAATGGCTTGCTCAAATTCCTCTAATACCGGAATTTCACTCAAAGCCTTCCCATCCAACTTCGTTAAATCTTGGCGAAAAATTCGATCTGCGCCCGCATTGCTGGAGACAACGTTGAAGTGCTTGTCAAAAATACAGACACCAGCCGTTAAATTACCGAGAACAGTTTCTAAAAAGGCCTTGGATTCTTGCAAAGACTTACGGGTATCTGCAAGCTGTCGTGTCATTACATTAAATTGGCGGGTCAACATTCCGAGCTCGTCGCCAGTATCCAACTCAGGCTTTGGAGAAAGATCCCCCTGTGCAACAGCTTGAGTTCCTCGCAAGAGCATCAACAAAGGGCGCGCCAGTTGCCGACCCAGCAATAAGGCTAAGACCACCGCCACGAATAATGCAAAAAAGAGTGTGAGTGTCAGCGTGCCCACAAACATCTTCTTCAGGCCGGAGCGGCCTAATGATTTTTCTTGGTAATCGGTATAGGCAGCCTGCACTGCTAAGGTGTTTTTACTGATTCCCTCGGGCACCGTCTTAATGAGCTGCAAATACCAAAATTCTTTTTGATTCTGAAGACCAAGCCCGAAGCCGTGATCGCCGTTGAAGCGCTCTTTAACCAAAGGAACAATTGCCCGCAAGCGGTAAGCCTGTGATCCATCGGAGTTATTAGGCTCATCTATATATGCGCTGCCATTTACCTTAGAAGCTTGAGACATCGTCTCCGAGCTAGGCGCTGCAGAGGGCGCCTCAAGGGCGCCAGAGGCCGCTGTAGCCACAATCATTTGTCGGCCATTAAAGATCGTGATTTCTTGAATGCCAAACTGATCTCGCATTCTCGATAGCAACAGCGTTAACTCTGCAGGACTCGCATTATTAGGTAGGCGCTGAATTTGATCAGCAACAATGCGGCCCTCATCCTGTAATTCAGCGAGCGAGCTGCTCAGAGTTGCGCGCCCCAACTCTAGGCCGGCCTCCAGGGCTGACTCGGTTTGTACATCAAACCAAGTTTCAATACTTCGAGATACGAATTGTAGAGATACGCCATACAAAATTAAACCTGGCACTACGCCAACTAAACCAAAAATCATTGCTAGCTTGGCGATTAGTCGTGTACCAAAGCGGCCCTTATGCCAGCGCACCGCAATCACAACCACCAAAACAATAATGACGAGGGTTAGGCTAATGCCAATAATAATGTTGGCAGCGTAAAGCCAAATAAAATAATTATCAAAAAACTTCGTATTGGATGAGGCGAGCGAAAGCATCACCAGCAGAATCAATGCAAATCCACCAATTAATCCTGCCGCCAATGGAAGAAGGCGCCCCTTCCAAATTTCTTTTTGAGAGAGTTTGGGGATGAATGAGTTCAATGCCATCTTCATCGCTGAATCAGGTTTTGTCCTGTGGGATTAAAAGGGAAATGTAGCCACTCGCTACTAATATTCCAGTCGCGATTATTGAGTGCATTCACTTGAAACGGCTTAGGAAGCTTACTCAAATCAAGCGACATTTTTAGTGCCGCCGTATACGACTTACTGGGGTCAATTTGAGCGCCCTCAATCACGCGCCAACCACCAATGCTACCAATCACTTGAAGCGCCTCAGCAATGGTGGGCGCAGAAAAGGTAAAACCTTCTGATGAAATTCGATACTGTTTCGTGAGGGGCTGATAAGAGAGTCGGGCTTGCTTTTGGGCCAAGATCGATTTTTCATCAAACCAGTACCAGCGCGAACGGGTTAAATCAAATTCGGTTTGAAAATATAAAACCACCCCTTTTTGAACTGCATCTTCCAGGCCCGGCGATAGTTCAATTTGAAAAGTGGCATTGAGTAGCCAGTCGTTATCAGCCCGCTCCAACTCGACGGATTTGATTTTGATTCCCTCAGCATAGGCAACGCCCGCACCCAAACCCAGCGCCAATAGTATGCAGAGAAGCAATTGTTTAATGCTTTGACTCATGACCCATTTTTCTTAAACAAGGCATAGTAAAAACCATCATTTGTAGCGGTCGGGAGAATCTGTCCTGGAGCGCTTAATCGTAATGCATTGGGGTATTTTGCTGCAAACCATTTAGCCTGGTCTTCCCCTTCTTCCGGAAAAATAGAGCAAGTGATATATAAAAGCGTGCCATTTGGTTTTAGCATTTGCCAAGCCTGCGCCATAATGCTCTGCTGTTTTTGCTGCAACTGAGCAATATCCGAGGCGCGACGCAGAAAAGGGATATCGGGATGGCGGGCCACAATGCCCGATGCGGAGCAAGGGGCATCAAGCAGAATTTTGTCAAAAGGCTTGCCGTCCCACCAAGAAGATTGCGAGGCATCCCCTCTCACAATCTGCACCTTGTCGGTATGTAGGCGCAGGCGATCTAAATTTCCGCCGATACGGGCAAGGCGGTGTTTATCTATTTCTAAAGCTACTGTATTCGCATCGGCCAACTCTAATAAGTGCGCCGTTTTGCCACCAGGGGCTGCACAGGCGTCTAGAATTAAGTCGCCTACTTTTGGATCTAACAATATTGCGGCTAATTGAGCCCCGGAGTCCTGCACTGAAACAGCTCCACTGTAAAACTCGGGCAGGTCTGAGACAGGCACAGCCTCATCTAGGATTAGCGCCGAGGGAAGAAGAACGCCAGCCAGGGTATCAAGGGGTTTTGAAGCAATTCCGCTTTGAGCCAACATAGCTTGATATTGCTCACGCGTATATTGCCGTACGTTGACACGAAGTATTAATGGGGCACGCTGGGCTTGCTGAAAACCAATCGCTTGCCACTCTTTAGGGTAAGACTGCTTTAAATTGGCACGCCACCATGCTGGGTAATACATGGAAATCGGGTCGGGCGCATAGCCCTTGGTGGCAATCGCTTGAAACTTCTGACTCACCTTACGTAATACAGCATTGACCATCCCCTTGGCATAAAGGGTTTTGTCGTAAAGGCCGCAAGCCTCAACTGCCTGATCGACAATCGTATGCGTGGCATAAGTCTTCTGGTCGCCATGTAAAAATAATGCAATCGCTACGCTTAAGAGATGAGCTGTTTCAGGAGGTGGCGCCTTCGGCACAAACTCTTTGATGAGTTCTTGTGAGCCATTCCATTTGCGCAAAGCATCAAAAGTCAGACTTTGGACGATGGGGCGCTCATGTGCGCCAAGCTGATCGAGCACTTCGCCCAATGACCTGCCGCGCATGACTTCGCCAAGCGCTTGGGCTGCGATCGTGATTGCCTCTGATAAAGGCAGATTATGACTTCCTGGGCGCTCAGTCAAACCGACTCGCTTCTTTCTGCTCCAACTGAGTATGAAGTCCCAGCTTTGCATTCATTCTTTTTCCGCCGGGACGCTGAACTTCAGTTAGCTCAACAACTCCATCTCCGCATTGAACATAAACTCCGGTTTCAGATGCCCCCAATATTTGTCCTGGAGCGGCTGACTGTCTTGGTAGCGTCTGTGCTGCCAGGGCAGAATTGAAAATCTTGATAGGCTCTCCGCCCAGAGTGGCGCTTGCGCCAGGAAAAGGATTAAAGGCACGAATCCGTCGATCGATTTCGTTGGCACTGAGCTGCCAATTAATCTCCCCTTCGCTCTTGAGAATTTTGTCTGCATAGCTAACGCCATCTTTTGCTTGCGGACTTCTCACTAAAGCATGTCTAGCATCTAAAGCATTGAGTGTTTGCACAATGAGGCTTGCGCCCATATCTGCTAAGCGATCATGCAAAGACGCACTTGTTTCTTCTTTTGCGATATAAAGCTCTTGTCTCAAGACGACATCGCCTGTATCCAAGCCCGCATCCATTTGCATAATGCATACACCTGTCTTCTTATCGCCCGCCTCTATCGCCCTTTGAATCGGCGCTGCACCTCGCCAACGAGGCAAGAGAGAGGCATGAATATTAAAGCAACCAAAGCGACCTTCTTTTTCTGCAAGATCTAAAACATCTTGGGGCAAGAGCAAACCATAAGCAACTACCACCATCGCATCAAACTCTAGCTTAGCAAGCTTTTGATAGGCGCTCTCTGCCTCGGCTTTTTTTGCAACTTCGGTAGCATTGCGTTTGAGTGTGCTTGGTTGTAAAACAGAAATATTCTTTTCAAGCGCAAATGTTTTAACTGGACTTGCATGTAAATGCATTCCCCTGCCGGCTCGACGATCTGGTTGTGTCAACACCAAAACAATTTGATGGCCTGCCGCGTCGATAGCGCGCATTGCTTGAGCTGCAAACTCAGGGGTTCCAGCAAAGACAATTTTCATTGGCTACGCTTGACGCTGCTCCACTAACTCTTTGGCGCGCTTTTTCATTTTGAGAGAGATGCGATTTCGCTTTAGTAGAGATAGGTACTCAACAAAAACTTTTCCTTTTAGGTGATCCATCTCGTGCTGTAGACATACTGCAAGCAAACCATCCGCCTCTAACTCAAAAGATTTGCCATGGACATCGAGCGCTTTGACGCGAATATTGGCAGGGCGCTCCACTTCATCGTAATACTCGGGCACTGAGAGACATCCCTCGCGCCACGATTTTTTTTCTGGGCTGGTCCATACAAGCTCAGGATTAATGAACACCATTAGTTCATTCTGCTCATCAGAAACGTCAATCACAATGATTTGCTCATGGATATCTACTTGCGTAGCGGCCAAGCCAACGCCGGGGGCTTCGTACATGGTCTCTGCCATATCCTTGACAATTGCTTTGATACGCTCATCTACCTTCTCAACAGGTTTGGCCCGCTTTTGTAAGCGGGGGTCTGGGTAGCAAAGGACGGGTAATAAGGCCATATCTGAATTATCTAACAGACCAATCCGAATTGGCTGATTGCTGAAATTTTCTCAAGAATCAAAATGGCTTGATGAGAAACAAACCGAGCTCCGCACAAATTCACCGTCTATCTTTGGGCGCCCCCAATTACCCTAAACGCTTGCTTGACTTGGCAGACCCTCCTACTACTATTTATATAGCTGGAAAAGTTGAATTGCTGAGTTTGCCGATGGTGGCAATTGTCGGCTCTCGAGCCCCCAGTCAAGAGGGGCTTAGAAATGCCCACTGCTTTGCTCAGGCTCTGGCAAGCTCGGGTCTTCTGGTAATTTCAGGGCTAGCTAAAGGCATTGATGGAGTCTCACATCGAGCAGCACTTAGTTTGAGCCGGCCAACCTTAGCAATCTGTGGCACTGGCCTAGATCTTACCTACCCCCCTGAACATCAAACACTAGCCAAAGAGATTTGGGGAAATGGTCTTTTATTAAGCGAACTGCCTTTGGGTGTCGGGCCCAGGGCCTTTCATTTCCCGCGTCGCAACCGCTTGATTGCTGCCTTGGCCTTGGGTGTTTTGGTGGTAGAGGCTGCTCAGCGCTCGGGCTCCCTCATCACGGCACGCCTTGCGCTGGAATTGGGCAGGGAAGTTTTTGCCATCCCCTCGTCGATTCACAGCCCCTTGTCTGCTGGATGCCACCATTTAATTGGGCAAGGAGCAAAACTGGTCGCCTCTCCAAAAGAAGTTCTGGAAGAGCTGATTTATTGAAAACCCTGTTTAAAGTGCAAAAAATCGATGTTTTCACTTCATGAAGTATCTTTTTTGCCTATTTATTGGGCACAAGAATACGGCAATTTGGACTTTTAACGATTTATCGGTTAATAATAAAAAAGGGGTAAATAGTTGGTCAGTAGTTATTTTGGTTTAAATTGGTCGTCTTTTTCCCCATTCCATCCATCTTTTAAGCTCAAATTTAGGCAAACGCGTGGCTAAAGCACCTACCAAAACCAGCTCAAAGTCTTCTGGGGTCGATCACCCAAAAGCGCTGATCATTGCCGAAAAACCGTCGGTAGCCAACGACATCGCTAAAGCCCTGGGTGGATTTACAAAGCATGAAGATTATTTTGAGAGCGCAGACTTTGTCGTCTCCTCTGCCGTGGGTCACCTGCTAGAAATTGCTGCCCCTGAAGAATATGACGTCAAACGAGGCAAGTGGTCCTTTGCCAACTTACCAGTGGTTCCTCCGCACTTTGATCTACGTCCAATTGCCAAAACAGAATCCCGCCTGAAAGTATTACAAAAACTGATTAAGCGCAAAGATATCAATGCACTGATTAATGCATGTGACGCGGGCCGCGAGGGCGAACTTATTTTTCGATTAATTGCTCAGCATGCCAAAGCAACCCAAGGGGTAAAACGGCTCTGGTTGCAATCGATGACCCCGAACGCCATTCGGGAGGGTTTTGCAAAACTTCGTAGCGATGAAGAAATGCAGCCCCTTGCTGATGCTGCTCGTTGCCGCTCTGAAGCCGATTGGTTAGTTGGTATTAATGGCACTCGCGCCATGACTGCCTTTAATAGTAAAAGTGGTGGATTCTTTTTGACCACAGTTGGTCGGGTTCAAACGCCAACGTTATCGATTGTGGTTGAGCGCGAAGAATTAATTCGCAAGTTTGTCTCTAAAGATTATTGGGAAGTGAAGGCCGAGTTCATCGCCGCTGCAGGCGTGTATGAAGGTCGCTGGTTTGATCCGAAATTTAAGAAAGATGTTGCCGCGCCAGATGCCCGTGAGAACCGCCTGTGGAGCGAGGCAGCCGCACAAAGCATTGTTGCTGCCTGTAGGGACAAAAAAGCCAGTGTTACTGAAGAAGCAAAACCTGCCACGCAGCTTGCACCACAACTATTTGATTTAACCAGCTTGCAGCGCGAAGCAAATGCGCGTTTTGGTTTCTCAGCCAAGAATACTTTAGGTCTTGCACAAGCCCTATATGAAAGACACAAAGTTTTAACTTATCCAAGAACAGACTCCAAAGCATTGCCAGAAGACTATCTAGATACCGTTAAACAAACCATTGAGAATCTGGCAGCACACTCTCAAGAGCTGCGCCCTTTTGCTGAGCAAATATTAAAGGGCGACCCTAAGGATCCAAAGAATAAGGCTGGCTATGGTTGGATTAAGCCTAATAAGCGCATCTTTGATGACAGCAAAATCTCTGATCACTTTGCAATCATTCCAACGCTTGAGGCTCCAAAAACACTTAGCGAACCCGAGTTCAAGCTCTATGACTTGGTGGTCCGTCGTTTCTTGGCAGTGTTCTATCCTGCTGCTGAATTTCGTGTTACTACACGCATCACTGAAACCTCAGGACACCATTTCAAAACGGAGGGGCGAGTCTTGGTTCACCCAGGCTGGTTAACCGTTTATGGAAAAGCCAATCAGGCCGATGATGAATTGGTTGCCGTTAAAGAAGGTGAAAGTGTTCAGACTGAATCTATTGCAGCAGTGCCATTAAAGACCAAGCCTCCAGCCCGTTACTCTGAGGCGACCTTGCTCTCCGCGATGGAAAGTGCAGGCAAATGGGTTGATGATGATGAGATGCGCGAAGCCATGGCTGAGAAGGGTCTTGGCACTCCAGCAACGCGTGCGGCGATTATCGAGGGCTTGCTAGCAGAAAAATATATGGTGCGCGAAGCCCGCGAACTCATTCCAACTGCAAAAGCCTTTCAGCTAATGACCTTGTTGCGCGGGCTCGATGTGGAAGAGCTCACGCGTCCCGATCTCACTGGCAATTGGGAAAATAAACTGGCGCTGATCGAGCAACGCAAGATGAGTCGTGATACCTTCATGCAAGAAATTGCGCAAATGACGCAACGCATTGTGAAGCGTGCAAAAGAGTATGACAGCGACACCATTCCTGGTGACTATGCCACTTTGCAAACGCCTTGTCCTCATTGCAAGGGCGCCGTTAAAGAAAACTATCGACGCTTTGCTTGTGAGAAATGTGGCTTCACCATCAGCAAAACGCCTGGTGGTCGTGCCTTTGAATATCCCGAAGTTGAAGAGCTGCTTAAAGAGAAAACTATCGGGCCATTGCAAGGCTTTCGCAGCAAAATGGGTAGACCATTTGCGGCCATTATTAAATTGAGTGAAATTCCTGAGGATGATGCAGATTATCCAAACGCGGGCTTTAAGTTAGAGTTTGACTTCGGCAACTCCCAAGAAGATGAGTCCGAAGCAATCGATTTCACTGGACGACAAGCTTTGGGCGTATGTCCAAAATGTTCTGGCGCAGTATATGAAGATGGTATGCGTTATCTCTGTGAGCACAATACAGGTCCCGCCAAAACTTGCGACTTCAAAACAGGCAAGGTTGTTCTTCAGCAAGAAATTTCTACAGAACAAGTTCAAAAATTGCTGAAAGAAGGCAAAACCGACCTTCTAGCCAACTTCAAATCGAATCGAACGGGTCGCGGCTTTAAGGCCTACCTAGCTTTAGGTGCGGATGGGAAAATCGGCTTTGAATTTGAAGCTAAGGCGCCCAAGGCTGAGGGTGCGGCACCAGCCAAAAAACGGGCCGGAGCAAGTGCTGCAAGCAAATCCGCCGTTAAGCCTAAGCGCGCTAGCAAAGCGGCATCGTCCAAAACCTGAGCAGCAATCAGCTTTGCTGACAAGGCTGACCAAAGCACGCCCCTCGATCCAAAAGCGCTGGCCATAAAGATACCGGGGCGCTGTATAAGGGCGCCAATAATCGGCAGCCTGTCTCCAGCCACGCAGCGAATCCCCACAAAGCTTCCATGACTTTCTAGATCGGCTAAGTTGCCTTGTGCAAAGCTCAAGAGTGCCCTTGCTTGTTCGCGATTAAATTGATCACTACTCTCTCTTGGGAGCGCATCATCTTCGCCCTCGTCATAACTTGAGCCAACCATCCAAAGACGCCGACCATCTTGAGGCGCCCGTGCAGGCAAGCAATAGCCGTCTCCAGATAAGCCCACTCCAGGTAGCTCTTGTGCCCAAGGGCTTTTTTCTGATACCGAGAAAATACTCAGCTGTCCGCGCACAGGTCTTAATGGCAAACGTACTTGCAGGCTTTCCATTAACGCTTTGGTATTTGCTCCAGCAGTGATAACCACTTTATCTGCGCTGCATATGACTGCATTCTCTTTATTCAGCAACAGCCAAGAGTCTTTGCTTTGCTCCAGCTTAACAACGGCTTGATTCCAACAAGTTGTGAGTCCACTGCGGGCTTGAAGCATTTTTTTACTAGCTTCCGCAAGGCTCATAGATGCGCCGCGTGGCAACCAAACCCCGCTTTGTTTAATTCCACAAATCCGCTCTGCGTCGACCTCATCTAAGGCTATTGCCAAACTTTCATCAAGCTCTAGAGCGCGCAAATGCGCACTGACTTCAGCTCGATCAAATGCCTTATCTTTTTTAGTGGGTTGAAATATGCCGTGTTGATTCCAAGTTGCACCCCACTGCTCCTCTGCTAACAAAAAAGCAATCCGAGTAAGCCTCAGTAAGCGTGGGGCACCTCTGCCAACATGAGGATGTGCAATTGCGAAGGCATGACTAGAACATCCGGTGGCTGGGCCCGCCGCTTGATCCATCACGCAAACCGTTTGCCCCCGCTCAATCAACTCATTGGCGATCGCAGCACCAGCAATGCCCGCCCCAATCACCACAACGGCATGGTGTTGGGGTTTAATCACAAAGCCTTTGTTAAGCACCCTAATTTAGGCGCTTAAGCGTTCCTCAATTTTGGCTTGCGTTGCTAAAAGCTCTTTGGGCAAGCGCTCACCGAGATGTGCAAATAGCTCAGAGTGAAGTTTGAGCTCGTTCTTCCAATCTTCTGTTCCAACTGCGATTGCTTTTTGAAATTGATCGGCCGAATAGTCCAAACCACTCCAGTGAAGATCAGCATGTTTTGGAGAAATGCCAAATGGTGTTTCTGTGCCGTTTGCTTTGCCCTCGACGCGACCTAAAATCCAAGAGAGTACTCGCATATTCTCTCCGAAACCAGGCCAAACAAATTTGCCGTTCTCGTCTTTGCGGAACCAATTAACGCAATAAATTTTTGGCAAGGTTGCGCCTTCAGCCTCCAGCTTCTTACCAATATTTAACCAATGACGGAAATAGTCGCTCATGTTGTATCCAGCAAAAGCAATCATGGCGAAAGGATCGCGGCGCACCACGCCAACTTGACCAGTAATGGCGGCAGTGGTTTCTGAGCCCAAGGTGGCAGCCATATAAACACCCTCAACCCAGTCACGCGCTTCGCTGACCAAGGGGACTGTGTTAGAGCGACGACCACCAAACAAGAATGAATCAATTGGAACGCCTTCTGGGTCGTCCCATTTTGGATCAACCACTGGATTGTTCGTTGCGGCTACTGTAAAGCGAGAATTCGGATGCGCAGCTTTGCGACCTGCTGCACCGTCTGCCGGAGTCCAGTCTTTGCCTTGCCAATCAATCAAATGTGCAGGCGGGGTTTCTGTTAAGCCTTCCCACCACACATCACCATCATCCGTTAAACCAACGTTCGTAAAAATCACATCTTGATTTAAAGAGTCCAAACAATTTGCATTGGTTTGGCGATTGGTTCCAGGTGCTACACCAAAATATCCTGACTCTGGATTAATCGCATACAAACGGGTTTTGCCGTTTGCATCTTTACGCGGCTTGATCCAGGCAATGTCGTCACCAACGGTGGTTACTTTCCAGCCCTCAAAACCTTTTGGCGGAATCATCATTGAGAAATTGGTTTTGCCACAGGCGGATGGGAAAGCAGCGGCAATATGAAACTTCTTTCCCTCTGGAGAAGTCACTCCCAAAATCAGCATGTGCTCTGCAAGCCATCCTTGATCGCGGCCCATATTGGAGGCGATTCTTAAAGCAAAACATTTTTTGCCAAGTAGCGCGTTACCACCATAGCCCGACCCAAAAGACCAAATCTCGCGGGTCTCTGGATAGTGCACGATGTACTTGGTTTTGTTATTTGGCCAAGCAACATCTTTCTCGCCCGCTGCAAGTGGCTTGCCAACAGAGTGCACACAGGGAACAAACTCGCCGTTAGCGCCAAGTTGCTCGATAACAGCCTTGCCCATACGCGTCATGATGCGCATATTGATAGCAACGTAAGGACTATCTGAAACTTCTACGCCAATATGGGCGATGGGTGATCCGATAGGGCCCATTGAGAAAGGCACTACGTACATCGTTCTGCCGCGCATACAACCAGCAAATAGTGGCTTTAGGGTTGCCCGCATTTCCGTTGGCTCAACCCAGTTATTCGTTGGTCCAGCGTCTTCCTTCTGGGTAGAGCAAATAAATGTGCGATCTTCGACGCGAGCCACATCATCGGGGTCAGATAGCGCCAGGAAGGAATTTTTCCGTTTCGCTGGATTGAGTCGCTTAAATACGCCGGCCTTAACCAGAAGCTCGCAAAGCCCATCGTATTCCGCTTGAGAGCCATCACACCAGTGAATCTGATCTGGCTGAGTCAAGGCTGCTACTTCAGCAACCCATTGAATTAATTGGTTATTTTTTACGTAAGTGGGTACATTTACGTTCACTTGGCTGTTATCAACTATGCTCATGTGATCCTTTATGGAAAGGTAATTTTGGATCGAACAATATTAACATTTCGGTCATATTTCACGACCCCGGCAGCCTAGAGCAAACCCTCTATTTGCCAATGCAAAACTGACTGAAAATTTTGCCCAAGAGCTCATCTGGCAAGAGTTTTCCGGTGATCTTACCTAGCTCATCTTGCGCTAATCGGAGCTCTTCTGCGAATAACTCCAGCGAATTGTTGCCATTTACAGCAAACTGCTCTGATTTCTCAATATGTTCCATGGCACGATCTAAGCAATCTAGATGGCGGCGACGCGCCAATATTCCACCCTCTTGGGGTGCGCTCCATCCTGCAATTTCAAGGATTCTATTTTTTAGACCCTCAACTCCGTCCCCAGTTTTGGCAGAAATCTTCAGAGTCTCGCTGGCAGCAAAAGCATTTGCAGCCAATAAATCGGCCTTGTTATGCACTTCTAAAATTGGGCACTTGGGCGGCAAGGCGGCAATGATTTCTGCCTTGAGCTTGGTATCTTTTGCAGATTCCTTTCCCGCATTGGCGGCATCCTTTAGGTAAACGACTAAATCAGCCGTGCGGATAGCATCCCAAGAGCGTTCTATACCCTTTGCTTCAACTTCATCTTGGGTATCTCGCAGGCCAGCGGTATCAATAATATGAATCGGCACGCCATTGATCGTGATGCTTTCTTTTACCCGATCGCGGGTGGTGCCAGCAATTGGCGTCACTATGGCAACTTCTTCGCCAGCCAATCGATTGAGTAATGAACTCTTACCAACGTTCGGCGCACCAACTAAGGCCAGTTGAATGCCATCACGTAAGATTTTTCCTTGCTTTGCATTAGCTCGCAAGTGTGCAAGTCTCGAGATCACTTTTTGTAGGCGCTCTTTGGCTTGGGCATTTTCTAAAAACTCAATTTCTTCTTCGGGAAAATCGAGAGTAGATTCGACCAAAATCCGCAGTTGCGTAATCTCTTCTACCAATGCATTGATGTCGTCTGAAAATGCGCCCTGTAGAGAGCGCGCGGCACTTCGAACCGCAGCCTCGCTTTGCGCATCAATGAGATCAGCAACCGCTTCGGCCTGAGCCAAATCCATTTTGTCGTTCAAGTAGGCGCGCAGCGTGAACTCGCCAGGCTCAGCAATACACAGATCAATGTCTCGCCCAACTTCGAGACAGCGCTTCATGACCAACTCTAAAAGTTGTGGCCCCCCATGACATTGGAGCTCAAGAATATCCTCGCCGGTGAACGAGGCGGGCGCCTCAAAGTAGATTGCCAGGAGCTGATCAATGACATTATTCTGTCCATCGCGGAAGCTCTGTAAGCTTGCTTGTCTCGGCATCAGCGGTTTTTGTAACAGCTTGCTGACGAAGCTTTTAAGGTTGGTGCCACTGATTCTAATAACGCCGACACCGGCCTTGCCGGGGGCGCTAGCAACAGCAATGATAGGCAGCTTACGAGTCATCATTGCTGTTGTCTGTGCAGAAACTCAGTGGGCCTTTAGGCGCCCGGTTTTTTTCCAAACAATTTATTAATTTGCCATTGCTGTGCGATCGACAGCATGTTGTTTACTACCCAATACAAAACCAAGCCCGCTGGAAAGAAAAAGAACATGATGGAGAAAACAATCGGCATATACATCATCACCTTTGCCTGAATAGGATCGGGTGGTGTTGGGTTAAGCTTAGTTTGTACAAACATTGAGATCGCCATTACAACAGGCAAGATGTAATAGGGATCTGGCACAGACAAGTCATGAATCCAGCCAATCCATGGTGCGCCACGAGTCTCAACAGAAGAAAGCAAGACCCAATAAAGCGAGATGAAAACAGGAATTTGAATCACGACCGGCAAGCATCCGCCAACTGGATTAATTTTTTCTTTTTTATACATCTCCATCATTGCTTGGTTCAGCTTCTGTGGATCGCCCTTGTATTGCTCTTTCATGGCAACCAGACGAGGCTGCACTTCCTTCATGCGAGCCATCGATTTATAGCTTGCCGCTGAGAGAGGAAAGAAGGCCAACTTAATGAGGATGGTGAGCAAAATGATTGACCAGCCCCAGTTGCCAACATAAGAATGAATCTTTGCTAAGAGCCAAAAAATGGGTTTTGCCAAAATCGTCAAATAGCCGTAGTCTTTTAAAAGCTCCAGGCCCGGGGCAATACCCTCAAGCATTTTTTCTTCTTGAGGACCAACAAAGAGGCGCGCTTTTTCTACAACGCTTGTGCCTTTGTCGATTGTGCCAAGAGGAATTTGCATACCAATTCGATACAAATTGATATCCACCTTGTCAGCATAGATGTCACGCGCAACCTGATCACCAGGAATCCATGCGCTTGCAAAGTAGTGCTGCACCATTGCCACCCATGCAGTCTGACCAGCAGGTATTTGCTTTGGCGCTTCTGCTTTGTTTTTCTCAATATCTTCAAACTTTACTTTTTTGAATTTATCGTTTTCTGTATAGGCTGCTGGGCCAGTAAAGGTGCTGGCCGAGAAGGCGCCTCCAAATGGCCCTATCTTTGGCTCGCTGGTACCGTCACGAACAATCTCGGTATAAAGCACCAAAGGATTTGGATTGGAGTTTGATTGAGTAACGCGGTGACCAACGTCAATCACATAACTGCCTGGATTGAGTAAAAAGGTTTTTTCTAGCTTAACGCCATTACGCTCGCTAGCCAAAACTAAAAATGGTCTACCAGAGCCGTCCTTGCCTGACTGCTGCAATTTAAATATGCTGGTGTGGTTTGGTAAGTCAGGATTACCGATGGCGATTAAACCCGAACGGGCAAAATATTTGTGTGAGGGCGTGTATTGAAATAACTCAACCGGCTTGCTATCCGCATTGAGCTCTTTAAGCAATTTGGCATCAATTACATTGGCGCCTGTTGAGCTGATTTCTAGGCGAATCACGTCATTTTCTAATACAAACTTTTCACCCTGCTCTAGATTCACGTTCTCTTTTGGTAGTGCGCTAGCCAGGTTGGCGGGTCCGCTAGAAGCCGGTGCAGGTAAGTCGCTTTTATTTTGAGTGGCGCCCTGATCCGAACCAACAGGCTTGCTTGGGGCGCTTGAGAAAAGCGAAGGCTTCCCTTGATAGGTCTGCCAATTGTTGTAGAGCATCAGGGCCGATAAGGAGAAAACCGCCCAAAGTATTGTTTTTTTAAAGTCCATTTGCTTCACTTAAAGTAGGAGATGTTTGTTTTACCGCAGGATCATGGCCGCCGTGTGACCAAGGGTTGCAACGCAAGATGCGCCACACAATCAAGCGTGCGCTTTTGAAAAAACCATAATGCTTAAAACAATCACAAGCATATTGTGAGCAGCTTGGACTGTACTTGCACTGCGAACCAAAATAGGGGCTTAAAGCAATTTGGTAAAGGCGCACCAAACGGAGAGCTAAGGCGTTTGAAGTTCGCATTCAGACCAAACCTAAAAGCTGGTTACGTATTAAATTTTTTTCTTTGCTTCTGAGTCGCCCGCGAGTTCCGCGACCAATGGGGGCGCGTAGTTTGACCACCACATCAAGCGTAAGCCGACTTGACTGCGCCTTACGCACTTGCTCGCGCAACATGCGTTTAAGTCGGTTACGATCTACTGCGCGCTTGGCCAGTTTTTTAGCAACTGCTGCCCCGAGATCTGGGTGACTGTCGACTAGGGGCGTTGCTGAGTAAACACCCCAATAGGAACTAGTCTTGGGGCGTGTTTTGAGGAGCTCGGAAATCCTGGCGCTATTCAATGGCTAACTTACACGGCCAAACGTTTGCGGCCCTTTGCGCGGCGAGCATTCAATACTGCGCGCCCGCTTTTGGTTTTCATGCGAATACGAAAGCCGTGGGTACGTTTACGACGTGTAACTGAGGGTTGGTATGTTCTTTTCATGATCGGTCCTAGGAAAGCCGACTATTTTCGTGCTTGCGAGCTAAAAGGTCAACCTGTACAACTAAATATATAGGTGTTTTCTCTATTTTTTGTCTGATTTTGACCTAATGACTTAATTTAAATGATATTTTTGGCTTTATTCACAAGTTATCCACAGGATTTCCACGGTTTTCTTGCTTGTGGATAACT